>NZ_QTLM01000010.1:0-151949 GCF_003602695.1 Bacteroides sp. AM07-18 | reverse complement strand
TTATAAAAAGAAAAAGCGTCTAGCTAAATCAGGAAAAGACAATGGATTGTATTTACCGATTGTTTACGCTATAGTGTAAAAGCCGTTACATGCTAATGTAAAGGTCGTTACGCTATTGGGTAAAGGTCGTTACACTATTTGGTAAAGGTCGTTACACGCTGAGGTAAAGACCGTTTCATCAAGGGGTGACGGCCGTTACGCACTGAAGTAAGCAAAACAATGTACCGGAGTAAGCAAAGCAATGAAGTAAAAAGATGAAACCAAGCCTTCACTTAATCGAATTTTTCCATTATCTTTGTGCCCGAATAGCAAGTAGAGCCGTGGGGCATCGTCCTCCTTCTTATTTTATTCTCCATTTTGAAGTATCACCGAAAAAGAACTGAAATATGAAAGGAATTATTCTTGCAGGTGGCAGTGCCACTCGTCTCTATCCGTTGTCCAAGGCTATCTCCAAGCAGATAATGCCCGTCTACGACAAGCCGATGATATACTACCCGCTCTCTACACTGATGTTGGCGGGAATTCGCGAAGTGCTTATTATCTCTACTCCACGTGACTTACCCATGTTCCGCGAACTGCTGGGAACCGGCGAAGAACTCGGCATGTCCTTTTCCTATAAGATACAAGAGAATCCCAACGGATTGGCACAAGCCTTTGTGCTGGGTGCAGAGTTCTTGGACGGCGGACCGGGCTGCCTCATCCTGGGCGACAACATGTTCTACGGTCAAGGCTTCTCCGCCATGCTGAAGCGTGCCGCTTCCATAGACAAGGGTGCCTGCATCTTTGGTTATTACGTCAAGGACCCCCGTGCCTACGGTGTAGTGGAGTTTGATGCCAACGGCAAAGCCGTCTCGCTGGAAGAAAAGCCTGCCAATCCTAAAAGCAACTATGCCGTCCCCGGACTGTACTTCTACGACTCCACCGTGACAGAGAAAGCCGCCTCCTTGAAGCCCTCTGCTCGCGGCGAATACGAAATTACCGACCTCAACCGTCTCTATCTGGACGAGGGCACGCTGAAAGTGGAGCTCTTCGGCCGTGGCTTTGCCTGGCTCGACACCGGCAATTGCGACAGCCTGCTGGAAGCCAGCAATTTTGTCGCCACCATCCAGAACCGTCAAGGCTTCCGCGTGAGCTGTATCGAAGAGATTGCCTGGCGCAAGGGCTGGATAGATGTAGACCAGCTGTATCGCTTGGGTGAACAGCTTGGCAAGACCGAATATGGCAAATACCTGATGGAACTGGCTGAATCGAAGCGATGAACTCTTTGTTCCCCAAAAAGAGAAGGAGAATAGTTCTCCTATAAAGGCCCGCTGACTTTAATTTTTAATTTATAATTTTTAATTCTCATGAAGACTTATCTCGTAACCGGTGCCGCCGGTTTTATCGGCGCCAACTATATTAAATATATCCTGGCAAAACATAATGATATTAAAGTGGTGATACTGGATGCCTTGACCTACGCAGGCAATCTGGGCACCATTGCCAATGACATTGACGATGAACGTTGCTTTTTTGTAAAAGGTGACATCTGCGACCGCGTGCTTGCCGACGAACTGTTTGCCAAGTATAAATTCGATTACGTAGTGAATTTTGCTGCCGAGAGCCACGTAGACCGTAGCATAGAGAATCCCCAGCTTTTCCTGATGACCAACATCCTGGGTACACAAAACTTGCTCGATGCCGCCCGCCGTGCCTGGGTCACGGGTAAGGACGAGTCCGGTTATCCCACTTGGCGCAAAGGCGTTCGTTACCATCAAGTGTCTACCGACGAAGTTTACGGCTCACTTGGTGCCGAAGGCTACTTCACAGAGCAAACCCCGCTCTGCCCGCACAGCCCTTACAGCGCCAGCAAGACGAGTGCCGATATGGTAGTGATGGCCTATCACGATACCTATAAGATGCCCGTCACTATCACCCGCTGTTCCAACAACTACGGTCCTTATCACTTCCCCGAAAAGCTGATTCCGCTTATCATCAAGAATATTCTCGAAGGCAAGAACCTCCCCGTCTATGGCGACGGCAGTAACGTGCGTGACTGGCTCTACGTGGAAGACCACTGCAAAGCTATCGACCTGGTTGTCCGCGAGGGTGTGGAAGGCGAAGTCTACAACGTAGGCGGTCACAACGAAAAGACCAATCTTGAAATCGTGAAGCTGACTATTGCCACCGTCCGCCGCTTGATGGAGGAAGAACCCCGTTACCGTGCAGTGCTGAAGAAACAAGTAAAAGCCGCCGACGGCACGATTGACATCAGCTGGATAAACGAAGACCTTATCACCTTCGTCAAAGACCGCCTAGGTCACGACCAGCGTTATGCCATCGACCCCACAAAGATTACCAATGCCCTGGGCTGGTATCCGGAGACGAAGTTCGAGGTCGGCATCGTCAAGACCATTGAATGGTACCTGAACAACCAGCCGTGGGTGGAAGAAGTGACCAGCGGTGATTATCAGAAGTATTACGAACAGATGTATGGAGGTAGAGGTTAAGGTTTAGGGATTAGGGTCTAACCGCTAATCCTTAACCTCTAACCCCTCAATTCAGCGCCACCGCTAACAGTAATCCTAAGAACAGCATATTGCGCGACGTCTCGCCCAGTATGCTGTTCAGCTTTTTACCGCTACCTATCTGTATCATTTTGCGCCACGTCAGTGCGTGCATATAGAGATAGACGCAGGGAGCCCAGATAAATTCCAGCGGAGTCAGCTTGCCCGTGTAGACAAACCAGAAGCAGAGCAGCACGGCGGCGATGCCCAGTGCCAGATACATATTCTCACCGAACTTCTTGCCGTAGCGTACCACCAGCGTACACTTGCCGCTCACGGCATCCTGCTCGCGGTCGCGATAGTTGTTCACCATCAGCAAGGTGTCTATGGCGAGGCCACTGACGAGCGACAGCACCACCACATCCATATTCAGCGTATAGGCCTGCACGTAGTAGGTGCCGCATACGGGCACGAAGCCGAAGAACACCAGCACCAGTACGTCGCCCCAGCCCCGATAGGAGAGCAGCGTGGTATAGAGGAAAGCAAACAGTATGCACACCACGCCCAGCACCACCAGTTCCCAGCCTCCGTGGGGCAGCTGCCCCCAGACGGTGAACAGCACTGCCAGCCCTGCCAGGCACGACAGTGTCAGTGCGATGCCGATGCCGGTTTTCATGGCTGCCGGCGTAATCCAACCTTCGGCGCAGGCGCGCTGCGGCCCCAGCCGGTCTTCCCGACGGTCGGTCCCTTTCTGGAAGTCGAAGAGGTCGTTGATAAAGTTGGCGGCAATCTGCATGCCGCAGGCAAAGAGGGCGCACAGCAGGGCGGGTGCGGTCTTGAACTGTCCGTCGCTGAAGGCAAGGGCACTGCCCAGCAATACCGGGATGATGGCTCCCGTCAACGTCTTGGGGCGGGCGGCGAGAAACCATGCGTAGGGTGAATTCTGTTTAATCTCGTTCATCGTAGTTCCAATTTAGTTCGGCATCTGCCAGCAAAAATACTGAAAATCCCTATATTTGTACCCACTTATGATGAAGAAGTTAGTCTACATATCCATTCTTTCTCTGCTGCTCTTGTCTTCCTGCCGTTCCAAGCGGATGATTACCGTGTCGTTGCCGCAGTCAGTCATGCAGGCAGACAGCACGCAGCTTGGCGATACTATCGGGTTGCCCGCCCGCCTTTCGCCGATGTTCACCTTTGACCAGTCTGATTTGCGTAATGTCCGCCGCCAGCCGGCGAAGGGCGAGGTAAAGAAACAGCAGATAAAGAAAACGGCACCGGTACAAAAGGTAATTGTGCAGCGAGGTACAAGAATCACATCGAAAACCACCCACGTAGGCTCGGCCTATAAGGGCGTCAGCCGCATTAAGACGTACGACTTCACGCATCGCGACGTGCCTGCCGCCTTCGAGGGCTTCTGCATCGCCTTTGTCTCCGACCTGCACTACAAAAGCCTGCTGAAGGAGGAGGGATTGAAGGACCTGGTCCGCCTGCTCATAGACCAGAAGGCCGACGTGCTGCTGATTGGCGGCGACTTTCACGAAGGCTGCCAGTACGTGCCGCCCGTCATGGCTGCCCTGGCGCAAGTGAAGACGCCGTTGGGCACCTATGCCGTGCTTGGCAACAATGACTACGAGGCTTGCTATGACGACATCGTGCGCGAAATGAGGCATTATGGCATGCATCTGCTGGAGCATAAGGTGGACACCCTGCGGCGTGGCGGCGAGCGGATTCTTGTGGCGGGCGTGCGCAATCCTTTCGACTTGGGCAAGAACGGCACATCGCCCACACTCGGCCTTTCGCCCGACGATTTCGTAATCCTGCTGACGCATACGCCAGACTATGCCGAGGACGTCCCGGTGACAAACTCCGATCTCATCCTGGCCGGACACACGCATGGCGGGCAGGTGACGCTGTTCGGGCTTTATGCACCGATAGTCCCCTCGCACTACGGGCAGCGGTTCCTCTCCGGGCTGAAGTACAACTCAAAGAACATCCCGATGATTGTCACCAACGGCATCGGCACTTCGCAGAAAGCCATCCGCATGTTTGCTCCCGCAGAGGTGGTGATGATTGTGCTGCACCGGCTGACGGACTGATTTATTCTTCGGGCATCAGCACCACTCCCAGTTTCTTCTTGCCATCCATCTTTACCACCATTGGCTGGTGGAAATGTACATGCCGCAGGTACTTCGTCTCGTGTACGGCAGGCTGTGCATTCAGGAATTCCTGGTTGTATACGCCGTCATTCATAAAGGCGTTGATGGTAAAGTATCCCACTCCAAAGGAGGTCAGGTTCTGGAAGAAGTGGGTTCCCTGGCTGGGGTCTACCCGGTAGTTGGTCAGTCCGGCTTCCACTATCACGCGGGCGGCGCTGATGTGCGGCCACTTCACGGGGATGCCGAGCCAGGTGTCACTGCTACCCCAGCGTCCGGGACCTACAAGGACATAGTTGCGGCCTTCGTCCAGGAACTGCTGGTTCAGCTTCTCTATCTCCCAGGCAATCTCCTGGTTGTGGGAGGCACTATAGTCGTCTGTCTTCACATAGATAATGTCATGTATCTCGTTCATGATGCCATGTCCCAATGAGTTGTTGGAACGGAGTAGTACCTGGTTGTCTGGAATCGCGGTAAGGTCTTCATCCAGCATCTCCTTGGTGTCGACTATCGGGCGGATTTGCAGCAGGTAGAAGGTGCCGGTTTTGTCCTTCTCGCGGCTCATGGTGGCGGCAAACTCTATCTCTACGGGACGGCGCATCTCCTGCTCTCCGTATTTCAAAGCCAGTTGCAGGATGCGTGGCAGGGGGAATACGTCGTGTTGCAGGATGTTGGCAAAGGTGATGACTTTGCGTCCGCCGGGATAAAGCCCGTCGCGGATAATCTGGTCGTAAGGGTCGTAGGTGGAGGCTATGTAGTTCAGTGCTCCGTCCTTTTCCGCTTCTTTGACGTGCAGTTTCAGCAGGTTGAAGCCGTCGTCGATGGAGAAGTCGTGACCGGCATTGCGCAGGTCGAGGGCATAGAAGCGGGTCTGAGTCTCTTTGAGGGCAATCTCCATTTCGCTGGTTTGCAGCACCTGGTTGGGGTGATAGGGCGAGAAGCGGAGCGTCATGCCACCGTCCACGATGTATTTACCTAAACCGAGCGCCAGATTGACGATACCTTCTTCTGCCTTCTCGTCGCCGATGGGGTAGTAGTTGAGCGAACGTGCCACGCCGGACATGCTGGGGTAGTAGCGGTCACCATACTGGTTGCCCACTACCTCTTGCAGGATGACAGCCATCTTTTCCTGGTCGATAACGTTGCTCGTTGCCTGCATGTATGCCTTCGAGTCGCGGAAGTAGACCGAAGCATATACTCCCTTGATGGCATCGCTCAGCATGCGCAGCATCTCGTACTTGTCGTCCAGATAGGGAATCATGTAGGTGTTGTAGATGCCGGCGAAGGGTTGGTAGTGCGAGTCTTCCAACAACGAGGACGAACGGATGGCAAGGGGCGACTTCACCACGTCGAAGAAGGTGAAGAAGTCCTCCACCAGGCGGTCGGGCAGCTTTGCTTTGAGGAAGTAGCGCAGGATGACGTCATCGTCGGCATCGGACAAGGCTATCTGATACAGATTGTTGGTATCCATAAACTCGTCGAACACATCGGTACAGAGCACGATGGTCTTGGGGATGGCGACACGGGCATTCTCAAACTCTTCGAACTCGGGGTGATGCTTCACCAGGTTGTCGATGAAAGCCAGTCCGCGCCCCTTGCCTCCCAGCGAACCGTCTCCAATACGGGCAAAGTTGGAGTATCGGTCAAAGCGGTCGCGCCTGAAGACTGCCACTACTCCCTGGTTTTTCATCTTGCGGTATTTCACGATAGCCTCGAAGATAATTTTACGGTGGGCATCCACGTCTTGCAAGCTATTCCAGGTGATGGGCCGCAGGAACTCTGCCACGGGAAACATGGCACGCGAGTAGAGCCAGCGGCTGACGTGGTTGCGGCTGATGTGGTAAAGGAATGATTCTGCCGGAACAGCAAAAAGAATGTTCTGCAGCTCTTTGAGATTCTTTACGCGGGCAATCTCTTCCAGCGTGTCCGGGTTGCGGAAGATAAAGTCGCCGAAGCCGAAATTGTCTGATACAATACGGCGCAGGTCCACATCCATCTTTTTGGAATTCTTGTCGATGAAGGCGGCATCGTATTTGGCTGCATACGCTACGTTGTCCGATTCGCTGGACTGTATGATAAGGGGTACAAACGGGTCTTCCTTGCGGATGGCGGCACAGAGCTTGATACCGGCCAGTCCGTCCTTCTCGCCCCGTTCTACGCGGGGGAAGCGTACGTCGGTGATGACACCTAATATATTATTCTTATATTTTTGGTAGATGCCAAAGGCTTCTTCATAGGTACGTGCCAGTACAATTTTGGGACGTCCCCTCATGCGCAGTGTGCGCTGGTGGGCATTCAGTGCTTCAGTAGAGAATTCCTGGCTCTGCTTCAATACGAATTTATACAGATTGGGCAGGATGGAGGAGTAAAAGCGGATGCCGTCTTCCACCAGCAGGATGAGCTGCACACCCACTTCGTTGACGTCGTGCTCCAGGTTCATCTTGTCCTCTATCAGCTTGATGATGGAAACCAGCAAGTCGGTGTTTCCCAGCCAGCAGAACACATACTCAAAGGGACTGAGGTCTTCATTGGCAATACGCTTGGTGATGCCGTGGCTGAAAGGGGTAAGTATCACCATCGGAATCTGTTCATACAGGTTTTTGATGTATCGTGCCACGTCGAAGCTGTCGTTGTCTCCCGTGCCCGGCATGCAGATGATGAGGTCGAAAGAGATGGAGGACAGCTGTGTCAGCGCCTCCTCGCAAGTGGAAACCTGCGTGAAACGGGGAGGGTAGCGCAAGGAGAGCGAAGTGTATTCATTGAATATCTTTTCGTCGATGCGGCCGTCATCTTCCAGCATGAAAGCATCGTAAGGATTGGCTATCAGAAGGACGTTGAAAATGCGCCGTGTCATGAGGTTGGCAAACTGTGTGTCCTTGAAATAGAGCTGGTTTAATTTGAACTTACTGAGCATGGCTTCTCATGATTTGTTGGTTTCGGAAGGCAAAAGTAATAGAAATCGAACCTATTCGGATAGTTTTTCGACCGTTTTTTTTATATTTATGCGTAATATTGCATCCGAAAAACAATATATGACCTATGTCTGCTCCATATCCGTTTCCATATAAATCCGTTGCATGTACATTTCTGCTGTTATGGGTGTTCGTTTTTTTGTCCGCTGACTTGTTTGCCGGTTCATTCCGCACCTTGGGTATCAAGGAGGGATTGGGCAGTCGGCAAGTATTCCAGATAAACAAGGATTCAGCCGGATTTGTCTGGGTGTATACTCATGTCGGGATAGATCGTTATGACGGGAATGAAATCAAGCATTACAAGCTGGACGGAATGGTTGATTCCAGGGACAATATCCAGTCTTCCACTACCATGATGTGTGATAAGGAGGGTATTGTCTGGGTTGCATTGAAGAATGGAAAAATCTATGCATACAACAAACTGACGGACTCTTTCCAATTGCGTGTGGACTTGGCCGATTACCTGCCTTCTCCGGTATTGTATAATATGCTGTTTGATGACGAAAACCGTTTGTGGTTGTGTATGTCAAAGGGGATTTATTCTTGGGAAGAAAGTGCAGGGCTGTCTTTTGCCGGATTGAAGGGGCAATCTGTCCGTTGCATAGTCCAAATGGAAGATGAAGTGTTTTTTGCAGGCACCGACAAGGGTGTCTTCCGGCTGACGAAGGCAGGAGCGGCAGGTTCTTCGTCTTTTGAGACGAGGCCGGTTGACCTGCATACAGAGATGCATGTGGAATCGCTCTATGTCTTCGGAGCGAAGCTGTTCATCGGTACCTTTTCAAACGGCGTATTTGTGCTTGACGGTCCCGAAGGGCAAATACATTCCTTGAATGACCGGATTCCTCATGTACCTATCCGTTCGTTTGCAAGGACAAAGGATAATTTGCTGCTGGTGGGAGCCGACGGTGCAGGTGTTTTTTGCATGGATGTCGCTACCGGAGAACTTTTGAACCATTATATGAATAACGGGGATGATGACAAAAGCTTGAGTGGTAATACGGTATCCGATATTTGTGTGGATGAATCCGGAGTTGTATGGATTGGCACTTCTACGAATGGCATCAGCTATCTGGATCCGGAGATGCCGGATGTCTATAGAATCAGGCACGAACGCAATAATGATAATTCCCTGAAGTCGGACCATGTAAATGTGATGTTTCAGGACTCGGAGGGAGATTATTGGTATGGTACAAACAACGGCGTCAGCCTCTATCAACCTCGGTCACGCAAATGGACCCACTATCTGGACGGTACGGAATATAGTGGCAAAGTGGTATTGGCACTTGCCGAAGACTCCGGGGGAAACATCTGGGTAGGTGGCTATGGTATCGGTGTCTATTGTATTCATAAACAGACCGGACGGGTACAGAAGAAAGAGAAAAGAAATGCACATCCGGAGAAGGGAATGGCCACCGACTATGTTTATGCCATTTATGCGGAAGGGGATTATGTCTGGTTCGGTGGTATTGAAGGAGAGTTTACCCGTTACGATATACGGACGGATACTTATACATATTACCCGATTGATTGCATAGGTGACATAAAGCCGGGTAAGGGGGGCTCATTACTGATTGCCGGTTGCAGCGGGTTGGCCGTCTTTGATAAGAAGTCGGGAGACACGCAGTGGCATCAGACGTTTGGAGACATCTCTCTGCATTATCCTGTCCGTTGCCTGATGCAGTCCTCATCCGGCGATACCTGGCTGGCTACAGACGGGGAAGGCCTTATACGTGTTGGGCCGGATGGGAAAGAGGCGCATGCCTATACCGTAGATGACAATCTGGTTTCCAATTCCATCAACAGCCTGCTGGAGGATAACGAAGGGCGTATCTGGTTCAGTACGGAGAAGGAATTGTATTGCTTGGACTGCTCCCGGGATATTATCATCAGTGCCAATGATTTTTTGGATGTCAGCTGGGGATATTACAATCCGAATGCTGCCCTTAAGTTGAAGAATGGATGTCTTGCTTTCGGCACCGCAGAAGGGGTTCTTTCCTTTCTCCCGTCTTTGGACTTGGGGACTCATGCACCCGTTGAGCTGATTCTGACAGACTTTAAACTGCTTTATGAATCGGTCAAAGCGGGAATGAAAGGCTCTCTTTTGCAAACGAATATCAATGATACCCGGAAAATAGATTTGAAGTATAATCAAAACTCCTTCTCAATTTCCTTCTCTGCCATCAACTTTGCAGTCCCGCATCGTATTAGGTATGAGTATAGGCTCGAAAATCACAATGAAGAGTGGGAACACTCCAATTCAGTGCGGAACGTGAGCTATATGAATCTCTCGTCCGGTAAGTATGTATTCCGCTTGCGGGCATTTGATAAATACACCGGGCAGCAGGTGGGAGAAAGAAGTCTGGACATTGTCATTCATAACCCTTACTGGGTTTCGTGGTGGGCGCTGCTCATCTATTTCATCTTGTTGTCTGTCTTTGTGTACATGTTTGTGCAGTATAGGAGGCATAAGGTGAACGAGGGGCGTATAAGGGACAAGATACGTTCCTTTATCAGTATAGCCCATGATATCCGTACACCGGTTACTTTAATAAAGGCTCCGCTGAGCGAGCTCGAAGCGCAGGAGGGACTTCCGGAGCAGGGTAAGAAAACCGTTGCGGTGGCTATGAAGAATGTGGAAAAACTGATGGGAATGATTACTCAACTGCTTGAGTTGCAGAAAACGGAACTGCATGCCGAGGAGTGTCTGAAGGTTTCTCCATACGACATTAAGGCTTATCTGGAGGAAAAAATGGCGGAGTTTCACTTAGCTGCCATGCAGAAGAGCGTCGGGATAGAGTTGGAGGTGGAGCCGGATATGCCCAAGGTTTGGATTGACCGGGAGAAGATGGATCATATCATAGACAATCTGCTCTCCAATGCCTTGAAGTATACAGAGAAGGGGGTCATTCACATACTGGTGAAGACTGCAAGAAAGAAGTGGACTATTGAAGTGAAGGATACGGGTATCGGCATTCCGAAAGAGGAGCAGGGCAATATTTTTCACGAATATTATAGAGCCCAGAATGCCATGAACTTTGAGGAAACCGGTTCGGGTATCGGTCTGATGATTACGCGCCGCATTGTGAAACAGCATCACGGCACCATCTCTTTCAGTAGCGTGGAAGGGCAGGGAACTACGTTTACGGTAACTTTCCCGCAGAGGATAAAGGCGAGCGTGGCGGTGGAAGCGAAGGCTGACGGCCAGGAAGAAGCTCAGGCCGCTACCGGGGCTGTGCATGAAGAAACGGAACGTGCCAGGAAGAATGTCCTTCTTCTGGCGGAGGACGATGCGGATATGAGGGAGTATCTGGTGGACAGCTTGTCTTCCGAATATAAGGTAGTTGCCGTGCCCGACGGCGGAAAGGCATTGGAGACGGCAAGGGAAATCAATCCTGATATCATTATCTCGGACATTGTGATGCCGGTACTGGAAGGTGATGAATTGTGCCGGATTCTGAAATCATCGGTAGATACAAGCCATATACCTATTATATTACTGACCGCACTGAGTGAGAGGGAAAATATCATCTTCGGACTGGAGGCCGGTGCCAATGACTACATCATCAAGCCTTTCGACTTGTCTGTGCTGAAAGTGCGTATCAGGAATATTCTTCAGAATAGGCAGCATTTGCGCGAAACCGTGTTGGCGATGGATGCGCAGCCCGAAGAGACAGACTATACCAGCCAGTTGGACAAGGAGTTCCTGGACAAGGTTATGAAAGTGATTGAGGAGGAGTTGTCCGATTCGGAATTCTCCATCAATGACTTCTGCCGGATGCTGGGCATGAGCCGC
Organism: Bacteroides sp. AM07-18; assembly: GCF_003602695.1. NCBI lineage: Bacteria > Pseudomonadati > Bacteroidota > Bacteroidia > Bacteroidales > Bacteroidaceae > Bacteroides > Bacteroides sp. AM07-18. The sequence goes on along the minus strand of NZ_QTLM01000010.1, from coordinate 140,542 downwards.
ACTTCTGTCTACAATAAGATAAAGACGCTGACCGGGCAGGGACCGAATGACTTCATCCGCATTGTCCGTTTGAACAAGGCAAAAGAGCTGCTGGTTTCCCGGAAATATTCGATAGGGGAAGTGGCGAATATGGTCGGATTTTCTGACCCGAAATATTTCAGTACATGCTTCAAAAAGCAGTTTGGTACCAGTCCCAGCAAAATTTAGAGCCATGAAGACTGCTTTTGAACCACCGCTGACAAGTATTAAACCTTTTTTGTCAGAGAATAAACCCTTGTCTCCCTGATAGTGCGTAATATTGTGGACAGTAAACAATATTAAAAAACGCATATAAAAAATGGAAACGTATTTAGGTCTTGATTTAGGAGGCACGAAGTTGCTGATTGGCGAAATGGATAGCCGTGGCAACATTTTGAGGTATAAGAAATATGACTCCGGTTACTTTAATCAGCAGGCTGCGCTGGAAATCATCAAGTCGTCGCTCGATGATTATATCCGTACCGTGGGCTGGTATGACCAGAAACCGGTAGCGATGGGTGTTGGCCTGATAGGGCGTGTAGATTCCAACGAAGGTGTCTGGCTGCAGATTGACCCGAGCAGGACACAGCGGATTGAGTTGGCAAAGGAACTGTCGGACATATATGGCATGCCTTGCCATATAGACAATGATGTGAAGAGCGCTACAAGAGCCGAGCGCGTCTGGGGATTCGGACAAATTTCCAAAAACTTTATATACGTAAATGTAGGTACAGGCATTGCCGTGGGTACGGTGATAAATGGGAGACAAATCCGTGGCAGCCATTTCAATGCCGGCGAAGTGGGACACGTGCGTGTAGGTGTGAACATAGGCATTAAATGCGGTTGTGGACGGATGGACTGTGTGGAGGCGATTGCTGCCGGCATAGGTTTTGACAATTGTGCCCGTCTGCTCCGCAACCAGTATGAGACCGGCCTGCATATTCCGGCTGAAAAAGGGGAACGGGTGATTGTGAGTGAGGTGTTTGCACTTAGTCAGAAAGGTGACCCTCTCTGTACGGTGCTGGTGGAGAATGCAGCTGAGGCGCTTGCCAATCTTATCATGAATCTGGTACGTGTGATTGACCCGGACACGGTGGTGTTGGGTGGAGGCATTGTGGCCGACGGGTATATGCACGAGAAGATTCTGGAGAAACTTCATCCTACGACCATGCGTTTTGTCAGCAACGGGGTTGTCATTACGAAACTGAATCCCGGATTTATCGGGCTTCTGGGGGCCGGCGCGGTGGCGATGAATATGTGATTAGGAATTAATGATTAAGAATATGAAAATAACAATAACAAAGAATGAAAAGGAGTTTGACTGCACGGCTGCATGGCGCATCATCGGGCAGATGTTGAATGAACCGGAGAGTGTGATAGGACTTTCGACGGGACGTACTACCGGCAATCTTCATCGGTTGGTGGGAGAAATCTATACTAAATATCCGTTTAAGGTGGATACCGTTACTTTCTTCGGATTGGATGAGGTAACGAATGTGCCGCGCGAATATGCCGGAGCATGCTACACGATGCTGAAAACGGAGTTGATGGATACATTGGGCATCAAGGAAGAGAATTTCTTGATGCTGCCTACCATTTCTGGTGATTTTGAACAGTCATGCAGGGATTTCCAGCAGGAAATTGCGAACCGTGGCGGCATTGATTTGCTGATTTTAGGGTTGGGTGAGAACGGACATCTGGGATTCAACCAGCCGGAATCTCCCTTTGGCGGTGAAGCATGGGTGACCCGGATGAATGTGGAACTGGAAGAACGCATCCGTAGAGAAACGGGTACTCCTCCCGATAAAGAGTTGGGAGGGGCTACTTTGGGAATAAAGAACATTATGCAGGCACGCCGGATTGTACTGGTTGCCAAAGGGACTAATAAAGCGGATATTGTCAAGCGGATGCTTGAAGGGCCTGTGACAACAGATGTTCCTGCTTCCATCCTTCAGCTTCATCCCAACTGTGAATTTCTGCTGGATGAGGCGGCGGCAAGCATGCTTAACTGCTAAGTCGCCTTGCAGGCGGCTGATAACTAATTATTTGAATTAATAATCAAAATACTATGACACAACAAGAAAAACAAATAAACTATATGGGGCCATTCATCACGATGGTGTTCTTGTTCTTTATTGTAGGTTTCCTTACGACTGCCAATACTCAGTTTCAGGGTCCTCTGAAAGAAACTTTTCTTTCGGAAGTGGGCGGGTTGAAAAATACTTTTGCTACTTTGATTACTTTCTCCTGGTTCCTTGCTTATCCGGTTTGTGGAGGGGTAGGCTCGTCGTGGATTAGCAAATACGGATATAAAGGAACATTGATGCGTGGATTGCTGGTGATGATTGTGGGACTTGGTTTGTTCTTTGCCTCTTCCTATTTCACAGTACACTTTCCTGAAGCGAATTGGCATGCAGGAAATAATGTTATCCCTGGAGGGTTCTTGATTTTCTTACTGGGTTCTTTCGTGGTAGGGGCTTCGGCCACCATTCTGCAAGTGGTTATAAATCCTTATCTGACGGCTTGCCATGTCAAGGGTACCCAGTCCATTCAGCGTTTGGCTATAGGCGGTTCCGCCAATTCTGTGGGAACTACGCTTGCTCCTTATTTCGTGACCGGTGTCGTGTTCGGCGGTCTGTCTATGGAGGACATTCAGATTGACCAGCTGATGGTTCCGTTCCTGGCATTGATGGCTGTTATTTCTTTGATTGTATTGTTGTTGATGAAATTGTCTTTGCCCGATATCCAAGGAACCAGGGTAGAGAAGGGAGAAAAGCTGGAAAAAAGTGTATGGTCCTTCCGTCATCTGACATTGGGCGTGGTGGCTATCTTCTTTTATGTAGGAGTGGAAGTCTGTATCGGGGCCAATATCAATCTGTATGCCATCGAGATGGATTATGCTTCTCCGGCACTGATGGCTACGCTCTATTGGGGTGGTATGCTTGTGGGCCGCCTGGTGGGGAGCAGCCTGAGCAGGATTTCTCCCCGCGTGCAGTTGACGGTTACTACGGTATCGGCAGGACTACTCGCCCTACTGGCCATTCTTCTGAATAATCCGTGGCTGCTCACGGCAGTAGGTCTGTTCCATTCCATCATGTGGGGAGCTATCTTTACTTTGTCCGTTGCCCATTTGGGAAAATACACTTCGGTGGCTTCGGGTGTGTTCATGATTGGAGTGGTAGGCGGTGCCATATTGCCCTTGTTGCAAGGAGTGCTTGCCGATGTTCTTGGAGGCTGGAGATGGTCATGGCTCATCGTTCTTTTTGGAGAAGCGTTTATGCTGTATTATGCATTGATAGGTTCACGGGTCCGTCAGACCTGCGATAATTTGTAATTAAAGATAGTACTTATGAAAAAAATTAGAATGATGATGGCTGCCGCTTTGGGCGTATTGGTTTCATGCGGTAGCGTTAAGTCGGGAGAAGAGGTCGTTGCGGCTTCCCGCGATTCAAAGGTTGTGGTTGCTTATGTCACTTCGTGGAGTGAGGTGATGCCCGACCCGCAGTACATGACGCATATCAACTATGCGTTCGGTCATGTAAACGAGAGCTTTAACGGTGTCAAGATTGATAATGAGGAACGTTTGAGACAGATTGTTGATTTGAGGAAACAGAAGCCGGAACTGAAAGTGCTGCTTTCCATCGGCGGCTGGGGAAGCGGACGTTTCAGTGAGATGGCTGCCAATGATGAATATCGCCGTGCTTTTGTCGCGGACTGTGCCCGTGTGGTGAAGGAGTTCGCTTTGGATGGCATTGACATCGATTGGGAATATCCCACCAGCTCTATGGCAAATATATCTTCGTCACCGGACGATACGGAGAATTTTACACTTCTGATGCAGGATATCAGAGCTGCCATCGGCAATGAAAAGGAACTGACACTTGCCACCGTAGCTTCTGCCCGTTACATTGACTTCAAGGCTATCTTGCCTTCCGTCGATTTTGTGAATATCATGGCTTATGACATGGCTTCTGCTCCCAAGCACCATTCGGCGCTTTATCCGTCGGGACATAGCGGTGACATTACTTCGGACGGTGCCGTTACTGCACACTTGAAAGCGGGCGTACCGCCTTCCAAGCTGGTGATGGGTATGCCCTTCTATGGTCGTGGAGGTGACGGTTATCCCAGCTTCCAAGACTATAATAAGGTAGGGAATACGGATACCCAATATACTGAAAAGTGGGATGAGGTGGCTCAAGTGCCTTATCTGGCCGATAAGAATGATACGTTGGTATTTGGTTTTGAGAATCCCCGTTCACTTGCCATCAAGTGTCAGTATATTCTGGATAAAGATTTGCTGGGAGGCATGTATTGGGATTATAGCGGAGACAATGAGCAGGGTGATTTGCGCCGTACGGTAGCAGAAAACCTGTTGGGCAAGCCGCACAAGGCGAAGGTACTGGTGTTGACGGAACGTGGCGGACAGCACGGAGGATTTACGGATGCCGGTTTGAGGTGGTTGGCGGCCGAAGGTGCAAAGGGGAATTTCAGTATTACCGAGATAAACAATGCCAGGAACATAACGGAGGCTTACTTGTCGCAGTTCAGCCTGGTTATTCAATTGGATTTCCCGCCTTATACTTGGCCGAAGGAAGCGGAAGATGCGTTCGTCAAGTATATAGAAGAAGGGCATGGCGGCTGGATTGGTTTCCATCATGCCACTTTGCTGGGCGAGTTTGACGGTTATCCCATGTGGCAATGGTTCTCTGATTTTATGGGTGGCGTGCGTTTCAAGAATTACATAGCTCCGCTGGCCGACGGTACGCTGATTGTAGAAGATGAGCAGCATCCGGTAATGAAGGGTGTTCCGGCCTCTTTCGTTGTGCCCGATGACGAGTGGTATATTTATGACAAGAGTCCGCGTCCCAATGTACATGTACTGGCCAATGTGGATGAGTCGAGCTACACGCCTGCGTCGGACATCAAGATGGGCGATCATCCGGTGGTTTGGGTCAATGAAAACAAAAAGGCACGCAATGTTTATTTCCAGATAGGGCATAGTAGTAAGTTGTACGAAACGGAAGGGTTTACGACCATGTTCAGAAATGCCATTAACTGGACTTTAGAAAGGTAATACTTTTTATAATCAATGGATTTGGAAGAAAACGGGTACGTACAGAAACGTATCCGTTTTTTTATGGGTTTAAACTTTATCACTTTAAGTTTAAAATAAAACGTTTTTTATGGATGTGTTAGTAAATGAACTCCTTATGAGAAATATTCAACTTCCATTTCTTGTTTAGTACGTAATTTCGCTTATCGAAGTATTGGAATTTGTATCAATACAATATGAATAACTTCCTATTTTATAAACTAATACTATTATCATGAAAAGAAAAAGAGTCCTTTTGCTGCTTTGCATTCTCAGTTGCACTTTGCAGCTCTTCGCACAACAAATTAATGTGCAGGGTGTCGTTTATGACCCTTCCGGAGAAACGGTTCCGGGTGCTAATGTCAGTATGAAAAGTAATCCGGCTGTGGGTACTGTGACGGATATTGATGGGAATTTCAGTCTGAAAGCTTCTGTGGGTGATGTGTTGGTCTTCACCTTTATCGGTTATGAGCCTATTGAGTATAAACTGACTGCTGCAGATACAAATCTGAAAGTCCGTTTTACTGATTCTTCTGAGTTGCTGGACGAGGTAGTTGTAGTAGGCTATGGTGTACAAAAGAAGAGTGTACTTTCGTCTGCTGTGAGCCGTGTTACCAGTGAAGAGTTGGATAAAGGTAATCCTACAAATATTCAGAATGCTTTGAAAGGTAAAGTTTCCGGTGTACAGATTATCTCTAATTCAGGTCAGCCCGGTGCGGAATCAAAGATTCGTATTCGGGGTACCGGTACGGTCAACAACTCCGATCCGCTTTATATAGTAGACGGCATGCCGTCTGAAAGTGGTATCAGTCATTTGAATCCTTCTGATATTGAGTCTATTGAAGTGCTGAAAGACGCAGCTTCCGCCGCTATTTACGGAGCCCGTGGTGCTAACGGTGTTGTGCTAATAACTACGAAGAAGGGTACTAAAGGGAAGGCTACTTTGAACTATGAATTTACGTATGGTATTCAGAATCCTTCCAAGAAGGTGGATTTGCTGGGTAGTGCGGATTATCAGATGTTGATGAATGAAATGGCTGCCAATGCAGGTAAAGACCCTTATTTCCCGACTGTTTCCAGCGTCAATACCGACTGGCAAAAGGAACTGCAGAACAAGAATGCTCCTATTATGAACCACAAGGTTTCGTTGAGTGGAGGTACGGACAACTCTACCTATTATGCTTCTTTCGGTTATGTAAAGCAAGAAGGTATTTATGCCAAAGGACATACTGATTATGAACGCTACAATGTACGCTTGAATTACAATAATGTATTACTGGACACGAAATCACGAAATTGGTTGAATAAGATTAGTTTTGGTGCAATTGCAAGCTATTCCAAGTCAATCCAGACTGGTAATACTATTGGCAATAGTGAAGCAGCGGGCTTGATTACTTCCATGAATATGTTGCCTCCTACCGAGCCGGTTTATCAGACCGACCCTGCTATACTGGAGCAATATGCCGTAACTTATCCAAATCATGTCATTGCTCCCAACGGCCTGGCATACAATATCATCGAGATGCGTGAAATAACCAATCCGCTGGCAGCCATGCAGGTCAGTCATAACCAGAGGACTATGCCTCAGAATTTCGGTGCGAACTTTAACCTTGATGTCGACTTGTTGCCAGGCTTGAAGTTCAAGACTACCTATGGTGCGGAATGGGTGTTCAATTCCATCAAGAATGTAACTCCGGTCTACGAGCTAAATGCTACCAGTAAGAATGCCACTTCCAAGGTAGAGGATAAGAAAAGGGAGTCTTCCTATTGGCAGTGGGAAAATGTACTGTCGTATACAAAGTCTTTCGGCCGTCATAATATAGGTGCACTGTTCGGTACAAGTATGTCTTCCTACCATTACTCCAATTTGGAAGCGGAAGATTATAATCTGCTGGTGGTGGATATAGACAAGGGATATATAGACACGGCCACAGCGCCCGAAGAACAGTCCAAAGTATGGGGTGGGGCGGAAGATCACCGTATTGCATCCATATTCGGACGTATCAATTATAATTATGATGAAAAGTATTTGTTCGAAGCGGTAGTGAGACGGGACGGTTCGTCAAACTTCAGTCGTGACCACCAGTATGCTACATTCCCTTCGGTTTCTTTGGGTTGGGTGTTGACCCGTGAGAAGTTCATGGAGAACAGACCTTCCTGGTTGGATTTTGCCAAGATACGTCTGAGCTGGGGACAGAACGGTAACGAACGCATCGGCTCCTTTGCCTATACAAGTATGATGAGTCAGGGTAAGAATGCAGTCATAAATGGAAAGGTATATACGGGCATGCTGCCCAGTGGCTATGCCAATGCTGATTTGAAATGGGAGACCTCCGAACAGACCGACTTGGGTATTGACTTGCGTTTCTTCAACAGTGCATTGACATTCTCTGCCGACTATTTCGTGAAGAAGACGAAGGACATGCTGCTTTCCATGCCAATTCCTCTTTATACCAGTTATGGCAGTATGACGGTCAATTCGGGTACAGTGAAGAACGAAGGTATCGAGTTCGAAGCGTCCTATCGCTTTAAGGTGGGTGAAGTGAATCTGGGTATCAATGGAAATGCTTCTTATGTGAAGAATACCGTAACAGACCAAGGCCCCGACCGCGTCGGTCTCAATAATATCGGTGGTGGTATGGGCGGTCAGGTCAGTTGGAGAGAGAACGGGCGTCCGTACGGCTTCTTCTACGGTTACTTGCATGATGGCATTTTCCAGAATCAGCAGGAGATAGACAGCTATACTTACGTAGATTCTAACGGAAAGACTCAGTTGATACAACCGAATGCCAAGCCCGGAGATATCCGTTTTAAAGATTTGGACGGTAAAAATGGTCTTAATGGCGATGACCGTACTATGATAGGTAAGCCGAATCCCGACTGGACATATGGATTTACGCTCTCTGCCGATTGGAAGGGGCTGGATTTCAGTGCATTCTTTCAAGGAAGTATCGGAAACGATATTTATAAACTGTACAGACGTTCCAACGTGACTTTTGGTAACTACGACAAATCCTGGTTGAACCGTTGGCACGGTGAAGGAACTTCCAATTGGGTACCACGTATCATAGATGGTGACAACAATAACTATCAGGTTTCAAACTTCTTTGTAGAAGATGGATCGTATATGCGTTTGAAAGTGTTGCAGATAGGTTACAGTCTGCCCGGACAGATGTTGCAGCGTGTCGGCATCAAGGGGCTGCGTTTCTTTGTGCAGGGCGAGAATCTGTTTACAATCACCAATTATAGCGGTTATGATCCTGAAGTGGGAACACGTGATGGATTTGACGGGGGAACATATCCGCAAGCACGTACTTATACTATCGGTGCGAATATTACATTTTGATTAACCTAAAAATTAGATACAATGAATAAGATATTAAAGGTATTGGCTTTGGGTGCGATGGCTTTGTCGACCACAGCTTGTTCAGATTTTCTGGAAGTGAATCCGAGAACTCAGGTGTCGGAAACCGAATTCTATAAGACGGAAGACGATATGATGAAGGGCTTGTATGCCGTGATGAATGAAATGCAGACCCGTATGCCGGAGGTTTGGTCTTACTCTTCTTTGCTGGGTGATGAGTCCGAAACCGGCGGTGGTATCGGTGAGGGGTCTTACAAGACGAAATGGGATACTTTTACCTATGACGCGACTTCTTGTTTCGGTGCATGGGGATATGGTTCTTGGTGGAATGAGTGGGATTTTGGCTTGTTCAATGGAGTCATTGCTGCCAATCTGTTGATTGACAAATTGGCTGGATGCAACCTCAGTGCAGACTTTGTCAATTCCATTTCTGCCGAAGCGCGCTTTTACCGTGCCATTTTCTATTACCATCTGTTTATGGGGTATGAGCAATTCCCGCTTATCAAACATTATCTGGCAGCCAGTGAAATGTATAGCGTTGCCAAAGGAACCCGTGAAGAAATTTATGAGTTTATGATGGGTGACTTGGATGACGAAGTGACTAAGTATCTGCCCCAGCGCAGTGCTACACAGCAGGGACGCGTTTGCCGGGATGCTGCCAAGCTGCTTCGTGCTAAAATTATTTTGTTCCATCGTGATGAGACTAAATATCAGGTGGCATTGAATGACATGAAAGAAATAATCACCAGTGGAAGATACCAGTTGAACCCTGATTATCAAAGCTTATGGGTGAAAGACGGAGAATGGTGTGCGGAATCTATCTTTGAGGTATGTTATGCCGGCAATAACTCCGGTGAAGGGTTTGGTCTTGCACGTTCTTTGGGTGGTCGTAACATTGTTGACCCGAGAAGTGCCGAGCAGGGCGGCTTGGGCGAAGGTTATGGGCAGAATACCATGCCGAGTTCCGTTTACAACATGTTTAAGGAAGGCGATACGCGCCGAGAAGGAACAGTCATTGTCTATGCGGACGAGGCTAAGAAAGTGGCAGAAATGGTGGCCAAAGGTGAACTGCCGGCAGGAAGTGCTTTCCAAGTCAGTGACCAGCAGGAAAATTACGAAGGCCTGGGGCACTATAAGATTCATCCGAGAAAGGAGACGACGTCTACGGTGAACCCTACGGATAACTATTATAACTCTTGGCGTATTTACCGTTATGCCGATGTTTTGCTGCTGGCTGTGGAGCTTGATGTACGCATCAACGGAACTGCCAGTGCCGATGCGCAAGGCTGGTTTGACCAGGTCAGAGACCGCGCTTTCAAAGACAAAGAGCATCGTATCAACTTGGCGGGAAAGAGCAAGCAGGAGTTGTTGGATATTCTTTTTGAAGAGCGTGGGTATGAGTTTATGGATGAAATGCAGCGTTGGTTTGACATTCTGCGTTTCGATAAAGGAACAGAGATTTTAGGTAACAAAGGTTGGACGGAGAAGTTTAGGTACTTCCCGATTGACCAGTCGGAAATGGATAGAGCTAAAGGTGGCTTGACACAGAACCCTGGCTGGTTATAAGTTTAGATTGGTTTTCTTTCTGAAGAGTCCCCGGTATTTCCTTTTGAAATACTGGGGATTTTTATGTGTAGGCAGTGGCGGTATCTCTCACTAAAGTTTATTTCGGCAAAACATCTGTCATGCTGTCACGCGAAGAGATTATTCTTTTGATTATAAGTTAATTAGAATGTGATGGATACCTGTGATAGATAAAAAACATTACAACCATCCATCACGCTTTCCAATTTTTGTAAAAGATGGTATGCATACTTGTTTCGTGGGTCGTTGAAATAGTTATAATCTTAGTTCTCAGCATGAAACTTTTAGTTTCAAGACTAAATACGAAAAGTTTCGACAAGTAAGACTATTGGTTTCAACAAGCAAAACCAAAAGTTTCTTTCGATAAAACCATTCGTTTCAAAGGTTAAAACTCTTGGTTTCGACTATAGGAAACTATCATTCCAACTTGTCGGGACCAGCAAGGGTATCTATATGAAACAACCGAAACAGATACCTTTTCCTTCGAAAAGTATCTGTTTCGGCATAAAAGTGTTGTATTTTGGAGAAGATTTGAAGAATACTATCCTATTTTATTCTTTTGATTACTGTTATGGGAGTTGTTTCATTTGAGGAACGGGTCACCGTTCTTGTCTTTGCTCACTACCCAGCGGAAAGCATTAACCAATAGCAGGTTCTGTGTACCGTCGATAAACTCTTCGTCACCATGTCCCATATTCAGGTAAATCATTCTGTAATTCTTGTTGGACCATACGATGGGGAAGTCGCCAAAATTCACTACATCCTTGATACCCAGTGGATAGTTCTTGGGAGATAGGGACAAGAGTACTTCTACGTCCTTGTTCTGGCGGGGGCTGGGAGTCCATTGGTACCATTCGCTGGCGGGAGCCACGAATGATGCAGGCAGATTCTTGGTAACGGGATGTTCTTCGTTGTCGACTTCGACCAATACCGGCTGGGGAGGCCAGTTGTTGCAATAGAACACCCCACCACCAAGAAACTTAACGAACCAGGGCCAATGCGTGTTTTTGTCGTTGTAGGCAGCTGCGTGGAAACCTACCCAACCGCCTCCGTTTTCCATGTATTGCTCAAAAGCATCGCGTTCGGCCTTGGTGTTGGGGGATGTGTTAAGCATGATAATGACATTGTATTCTTTCAGTTTCTCGTATGGGTATTTTGAAAAATCGGTAGTAATATCCAGAACAAAGCCGTCACCGTAATTGAGCTTCTTGAAGAAAGTGGTTGCTTGTTCTGCAAATTGTACGTGTGCTTCTTCCGCATGTTGCGTGTAATAAATCAAGGCCTTGAAGCGAGGAGCTTTGGCATAGTTTGCCGGATAACCTTCGGGGACTTGTGCGTACGTCAGCAGGGTGCAAGCCGTAAACAATAAAATAAACAGATGTTTCATAATTTGTAATTTATAATTTATAAGTTATTAATTCTCCATTATCTAATATTCCGCAATCAGAGACAGCCATTTGCCTGCCGAGGTAATCCATACCTCTTTATAACAGGCATTGTTGGTTTGCGGCCAATAGGGGACATCGTCGTTACCCAGGGTACGGATACCAACGGGCATCTCTCCTGTCATTTCTCCCGAAGAGAAGGTATTCAGTTGCGGATAGTTGTGTCCTTCTCCATAAATCAAGGATTGTCCGAAAGGATTCTTGCCTACGGTCCAGTACAACTGTTCCAGACCGATGTTGAGCAGTTCCTTGTCCTTCAGGAAGTTTCCGCAGATGGCGGCGGACTTTCCGTTGGAAAGATGGATGGCGGTATTGCCGTTGAAAATGTTGAACCACACGGGGAAACGTTTCATGTAGTGCTCTTTGTCCAGTTGTACTCCTCGTTTAATCTGTTCCGTGTACAGTTCCTTGGCATTGGCAGGGGGAAACAGATGGAGGGCGTAGAAGTTGGTGGTATCCTTATATTCCTCTGCATGGTAAACACCGCTTGGAATCATACCGTAGGGATGGGTATACTTCATCATTCCTTTCAGATACTCTCCATATAGTTGTATGGAATTCACCCATTTAGGATAATCGGGGTGCTCCTTCTGGGTTTCGCAAAGCATCACCATGGCCTGCATATAGACCTGCTCGCGCGACTGGTGTATGTAATGTACGATGGATTTGCGGGATTTGTCCCGGTAGAAGAATCCGCGTGTCCCGTCTTTGTCTTTCAGCGGTTCCGTGCGCTGGCAGTCGAGGGTGTAGCGGATGTATTCGGCGGCGATGTCCGCATAAGAAGGTTTTCCGGTCAGCTTGTATAATTGGCTTGCCGACCAGGAGATGGTAGCCATATACTGACTTTTCGAAGTGTTGTAACTGTGTTCGTAAGGCTGGACGAACTGGTCGAAGCCATCTTTTTTGAACTTCTCCATAGCAAAAGCGAAATCTTCTTCGGCCACGCGCAATAGGTATTCCTGCAGCATCGGGTCGTTGTCCAGCGTCATGGAGGCGTAAGCTTCGTATCCGGCATAGAGAAAGTTGTCAAATGCCATGTTCTGTACACGTACGGAAGATATGTCGTCCAATGTATTGAACACACCGTCTTGCCAGATAAGCAATCCCATGCTGCTGGCGCGGTAACCATCGCCGTAGCGGTTCTTTAGGATGAACTCTACTCCCCATTCCGCCTCTTCACGCAGGCGGGCGGCGAGGGCTGGGTTGATATTTCTTTGTTTATTATAGGCTTCGAGCAGAGCAAAGGTCACGTCTCCCGTCTGCAAGGTTTGCTGGGACAAGTCTCCTGCATCGTGCCATCCGCCGGAGTAGGAGATGCTGCGTCCGTCATGTCGGGACATGAGGTCTACGTGGCAGGTGGAATGCTTGCCGGGAACCGGATGTCCACAGCGCTGGCAGAAGATGAAGTTCAGCACTTTCCATTGTGAATCTTCCCAAAGTCTTTCTCCAATCCGGAAGGTGGGAGTTAGCGATGTTCCGACCTTCAGCTGATACTCTCCGGGATTATTGAAGGAGGTGAAATCAATAAGGCCAAATTCTCCGAGAGTGGTTTTCTCTTTTCGGATGTCTCCTTCGTAAGCTATTTCTCCGGTTGGGGTAAGCAGTTGGAAGCGCTTTCCGGCGTCTATGGTGAGGTTTGTGTTGATGAGGGCGGTTTTGGGGTGGTTGACGGCATAGCCGGTTGTCGAGTAGGAGATTTTTCCATCGGCAGGTATCCATCCGCTGACTTTCTCAGGGGCTTTCACCGTTTGCAGTTGTAGATTGTCCAGGTAGTAGATAGCTGAATCTCCTGTAGTCCGGTCTTTGCCTTTGAGGGCTGTGCTGAAGGTGATGGATATCACCTTGTCGCGCTGATACTCGTCTATTTCGAGGAAGCATTGGTTCCACTCCTTATTAATAAGGTTAATGAGGTGTGAACCCGAAGGCTGATTATATCCTTTCTTGGCAGGAGTATCTGCATTGCGAAACGTGAGGTTCATGTTGACGATGCGCGCGCCGTCGCAATCGGGATAGATGGAGAATACGATGCGGTTGTACTTCTCCAGATTGGCGCCGTCTAGATGATAGGTAACACTGCTGTTTCCGTAGGTGGCATAGTCTGGGTCGGAAGGAGAGCCGGTCGCCCTTTTCCCGGTGAATGTGGGGAATTGCAGTTTGATGCTGCCTTTGCCGGAAACGGTCTTTTCCGTACTGAAGGACATGCTTCCTGCGCCGGAATGACTCCATCCCTCTGTACCTGCCGAGCGGGTGAGAGGAGCGCTTTGCAAGACCTCCTTTTTCCATCCGTTGGTTTCGAAAGAGTTTTCAATATCCAGGGGGAGGGGTTGATGTATCAGTCCGCTTTCGTGGAGTTGTCGTTCCAGTTTGGGGTCTTGGGTCAGACGTGTCTGACCGTATGCGGCAATACTGCCGAGAGATAAAAGGTATAAAAATAATAATGTCTTTCTCATGTTGATGTCAACCTTTGGTTTCGGTTGCAATGTTAGCCATTATTAGGCAGAAGGAGGTTTGAAAACTGCCATAAAAGCTTTAAAAGCTATCCGAAGTAGAGGAAATATGAATTTCGGTAGATGTATAATCCCTATGATGTACGACTTATAATGCCAAAGAAAATACTAAAATCGTATTTTCATAACAGAAGAAAATTGTAACTTTGCGAAGTTATGTCACAATGTTAACCTATGATGCGTATCTTGATTTTAATAATAATGCTGTTGCCATGTTCGCTTGGTATGTATGCATCTGCAATAGATAGCCTTTTGTCTGTTCTGGATAAGACTATCGTGATGCGTAGACAATACGAGGAAGAAAAAGAACGGTATATTTCTTTGATAAAGGATGAGTTGAAGCAAGGGAGGCTTACTGACATGGAGCGTTATCTGATACAAAATCGTCTTTTTGCCGAATATAATTCTTATATTAGTGATTCTGCATTACATTATATAAATGAAAATATTCTTATTGCCACACGGCTAAATAATAGGCAATGGATAAATAGTTCTATATTAAATAAAGTACATATTCTAAATACTTCGGGCCTTTTTGTTGAAGCAATGGAATTGCTGAAATCGCTTCCTCGTAACACGTTGGAGGGTGAAAATATAGTGGACTATTATGTATGTTTTGAAAACCTATATCTCTATCAGGCAGAGTACGCCACTGATCGGAACTACGTGAACAATTATCTTCGGATAGCAAATTTGTATAGGGATTCTATAATCAGCCTAGTACCGGAAGATACTTATAGATATGTAGTCGTGCATGCACCTCAGCTCATTGACCAGGGAAAAAGTCAGGAGGCTATATGTTTATTGAAGAATTTTTTACCTCGGTTGAAATCCAATACGCGTGAGTATGCAGTAGCTACTTCAATTCTGGCTTTTGCTTATCATGTCGTGGGGAACAAGCAGAAAGAAATGGAAGCACGTATTAGCAGTGCCATTGCTGACATTAGGGCAGTGGTGAAAGAAAATTATTCTTTGTGCGCATTAGCGGAATTACTTTATGGAATGGGCGATTTGGAACGTGCTAATCACTATATCAAGATTAGTATGGAAGATGCTAATTATTATACTACTCGGTTGCGTAGTTCGCAGAATTCCAAGATGCTTCCGCTCATAGATCGTGCTTATCAGCAAGAAAAGGAAATACAGCAACAGCGGCAGAGAATGTTTATTACAGGCATATGTATCCTTTCTGTTTTCCTTCTATTGACAGTACTGTGTGTGCTATGGCAAATGAAAAAATTGTCTTATGCCCGTAAAAAAGTTGTTGCTGCCAATTCCCAATTGAGTATATTGAATAGTGAATTGAAGAAGCTGAACAAGTCTCAACATGAGGCTAATGAACGATTATTGCATACTAATCAGACTCTTACGGAAGCCAACCACATTAAGGAAGAGTATTTGGGACGTTTCCTCAGTTTAAGTTCCTCCTATATAAGTAAGATGGAAGAATATCGCCGCATGTTGAACAAGCAGGCTGCTGCCGGTAAACTTGAGGAGTTATATCGTACATTGAAGTCCGGCCGTTTCATAAATCAAGAGTTGAAAGAGTTCTATCACAATTTCGATGTATCTTTTCTTAAGATATTCCCTAACTTTGTAGAAGAATTTAATCGTTTGTTGCCAGTTGAAGAACAATTGCATCCTAAAAATGAAGAATTGCTTGTTACCGAACTGCGCATATTTGCACTGATTCGTTTAGGTATTACAGACAGTGCGCGTATTGCAGAATTTTTGCGTTATTCCATAACTACCATCTATACTTATCGTTCCAAGCTAAAAAACAAGTCTCTTTGTAAAGAGGACTTTGAAGAACGAGTGATGAAAATAACTTCTTTTTGATTTTATCCTCCTTTTGAGGCTTTCTTCTGCCTTAAAAAGTTTAGAAATGATTTAGAAATTAGTAGCAATAGCATTTTTGTAATGCGTTGTATTATAGTTGATTGCCTGTTGTAGGACTTTAGATTTTTATCTCAGCCCAAATCGTGCGTTTGTTTTGATAATACATTTGCATCAATCTATTTATTGTTTAACTAATTTCTAATAAGATGAAAAAGAAAAGTCTAAAGAGATGCCTTAAAAAGCGCATGATCCTTTTACTGGGTTTTCTTATGATGACTGGTGTTGCTGTTGCGCAACAACTTCAGGTACAAGGAAAGGTGACCGATGCAACGGGTGAAGGTCTTATCGGTGCAAGTGTATTGGTAAAGGGTACAACTTCGGGGGTGATAACTGACATTGACGGTAACTATGTGTTATTGAATGTCAATCCTGATGCAATACTTATTTTTTCTTATGTAGGTTACCAAACGCAGGAACTGAACGTATCCGGTAGAAACAAGATTGATGTTGTCTTGCATGATGACCAGCAGGTGTTGGAAGAAGTTGTAGTAGTGGGTTACGGTTCATTGAGTAAAAAAGAAGTTTCCAGTTCCATTGTACAAGTGGATAAGAAAAATTTTAATTTGGGGGCTATGAATAACCCGATGGAAATGGTATCGGGAAAAGTCGCGGGCTTGAATGTCAATACGCAGGCAGCTGCCAATCCTAACTCCAGTTCTTCATTACAAGTACGTGGTGCAACATCTGTTTCAGCAAGTAATAGTCCTTTGATTGTTATAGATGGTGTGGCAGGTGGCGATATCCGTAACATCGCTGCACAGGATATTGAATCTATTACGGTATTGAAAGATGCGGGTTCAGCTGCTATTTACGGAACGCGAGGTGCTAATGGTGTGATTTTAGTTACAACGAAACGTGGCTCGGGTGAAGCTGGAAAAACGGTAGTCACATATGACAGTTACATCGCTTTTAATGTAGCTAAGCCCTCTCCGGATATTCTGTCGGCTGATGAATTCCGTCGTTCGAGACGAGGTACAGACTATGGAGCCGACACTGACTGGTATGGACTGATTACTCGTGATGTAGCATACGACACAAACCAATATATATCTATTGATGGTAGCACAAAGAATGGTTTCTATGGTGCTTCCTTCAATTACAAAAGTGCCAATGGACTTGACATCGTGAGTGGTCGTGAAGAATTTGGAGGTCGTTTTTCTATGGAACAGCGTGTACTGGAGAATCGCTTACAATTCAACGGTTCGTTGAGTGCACGTCGTGTAAATGAAACCTGGGGAAATGATGGTTTCTTCGATAGGGCACTCACAATGAATCCTACAATGCCGGTATATAATGCAGACGGTTCGTATTATCAGCCTACTTCTCCTACGGGTGCAACCAATCCGGTTGCGGAGCTTGCTTTGAGAGATAACAACGGCCAGCGTATGTATTTGTTGGGTACGGCTGAGGCTAAACTGAATATTTTGCAGACAGAAAAGCATTTGTTGAATACAACATTAAGTTACTCATTGCATTACAATGACATGAAGCAACAATATTATGCTTCGTCTGCCGGTTCGGAGTCCTATTGGAATGGTTATAAAGGACGTGCGGAAATGAAGTATCAGAAATGGTACACCAATCGATTGGAGTGGTTGGGAAATTATGCACTGAACTTGGGCGACCACAATATTAAGGCTGTAGTGGGCTATACTTATGAGAAGTCTATCTGGGAACAGATTGGTGGTAGTAACAACGACTTCTCTTTTGATAATACGAAATATTGGGATTTGGGCAGTGGCTCTTATCTGAAGGATGGTTTGGCAAGTTTATATAGCGGTCGCTCTGAATCGACACTTATTGGCTTCTTTGGTCGGTTGAACTATAATTGGAAGGATATGCTTTTTGCATCGGCTTCGTTGCGCTATGAAGGCTCTTCCAAATTTGGTGCTAACCAAAAGTGGGGGTACTTCCCAGCAGCTTCTTTGGCTTGGGAAATGATGGAGATGGGCTTTATGAAGAATACCCGGAAAGTGTTGACCAGTTTGAAACCGCGTGTTTCTTTCGGAATTACCGGTCGTTCGGATTTTGATGCTTATAAATCACTTTCTACTTACAATACCAATGGTAGTTATCTCTTTGACGGGCGTTGGGTAACGGGCTATGCTCCCTCTAGTAATGCTAATCCTGATTTGGCTTGGGAAAAGAGCGTTGCGATTAATCTGGGTGTTGATTTTGTTCTATGGAATCGTTTACGTGGTTCAGTGGAGTATTTTGACCGTAGTTCTAAAGACTTACTTTATACGTACACGGCACCTCAACCGCCTTTTGTCTATTCCACTATTTTGGTTAACGTTGGAACAACGAAAAATACCGGTATAGAAGTATCTTTGGATGGTGATATCCTTACTAAAACAGCAGTGAAGTGGACGAGCGGAATCAATTATTCTTATGGGAAGACTAAGTTGACCAAACTTTCTAACGATATTTACAAGGCATCTTATCTCGACCTTTACTTAAAACCGGGTACTGGTTCCAGCGAATATTTCTTCCGTGTGCAGGAAGGGGGAGAGATAGGGCAGTTCTACGGTTATGAATATGCAGGTGTTGACGAAAATGGCAATATGCTTATTTTGAATGATAAAGATGAGCAAATACCGATTTCTCAGGCTGATGCCAAGTATAAACGTTATATTGGCAATGGTGCTCCCAAGCACTTCTTGTCTTGGAGTAACAACCTGACTTGGAGAAATTTTGATTTGAGTGTATTCTTCCGCGGTACATTCGGTTTTGATGTATTCAATATGCGTAAATATGGTATGGGGCTTCAGGGATGTGGTACAGATAATGTTCTTCGCTCTGCGTATCTGGAAGATAAGAATATCCGTACCGGTGGTGGAGTAATATCTTCCTATTTCCTGGAGGATGGTAGCTTCATAAAACTGGAAAATGTAACCTTGGGATATAATTTTACTCCTAAGAACCGTAAGTTACTGGATAATATGCGCATATATCTGTCTGCCAAGAATCTGTTTACCTTGACCGGATATTCTGGTAATGACCCTTCAATTATAGACGTGAATGGTATCCAGCCGGGAGTAGATAGTAATAGTGCTTATCCTACAGCAACTCAATTGAGTTTAGGTGTGACTCTTCGCTTCAAATAAATGAGAAACAAATTATTAAAAATATGAAAGATATGAAATATATAAAATGTCGTTGGTTATTGGCGATGATTATGTCATGTTCACTTTTCTCTTGTACTAATTTGGACGAGGAAGTGTTCGATCGTGTGGATGCCGGAATTTATTATCAAGATGAGACGAGTGTTCAGGGGGCAGTGGCAGCCATCTATTCGAAAGCTGCATATAGTTATTTGGAATACTTCTGGTATTTGCAGGAGTTTTCTGCCGACCAGGTGGCATGGCGCAGTTGGAACGGTGGACTTTGGGGATGGGATGAGGCATTGAAGTTTGCTTTGTCTTCACATACCTGGACGTCAGAATCAACCATTATTCGCCAAACTTGGGAGAATGCGTGGACCACTATTGGGCTTTGCAATACGCTTATTACAGATTTGCAGGCAATCAGCCCCGCATCTATACGCATGACTGAGGATGCTTTGAATAGTTATATTGCCGAAGTACGTACCCTGCGTGCTTGGGCATACTACAATATCTTTGAGATTTGGGGTGGAGCACTTCCCTTGAACATTTCTTCGGGTGCGGAAATCCCTGGTTCTGCAGATACTGATTTTGATAAGGGGTGCAAGATTATCTACGATTTTATCAGTCAGGAATTAGATGAGTCAGTTACAGATCTTATGAAAGAAGATGGTTCTGGAAAGACTCGCAACCGCATGAACCAAGCTGCCAATCGTATGATTAAGATGCGCTTGTTGCTGAATTCTGAGGTGTTTATCAAACAAAACAGTTATAATGAGTGTGCCACTCTTTGCCAAAAAATTCTGAATGGCGATTATGGTACTTACAGCATTACCGATGACTATCGCGATATTTATTCGATAAACAATGTAGAATGTCCGGAAGTTGTAATGGCATTGGCGATGGAAGTCGGTCAGGTCAATACCGGTTGGATGCGTAACATGCCTTTCATGCCTTACAATTGTTGGGATTACTTTGGAGGTACATACAGCCAGAGCGGATGGAATTGTGTATGCTTGGCACCTTCATGGGATAATTCTGGAAATGTACAGCCGTATGGTGGTACTGACAATCCTAAGAGCTTTCTTACTGACTACGGTGATAAGTTAGGAGCAGTTTATGAACGTTTCCACGATAAAGATATCCGTAAGCAGAACTATGTGTATAATGAAACAACAGGAAACTATCAAGGCATTTTTTTGAAAGGGGCTATTAAAGCCAACTATGGTAAGGGTGCGGCTTTGAAAGCAGATGCCGACCGTGACGGTCAGGATTTGGTTTATGTGGATCAGGTGGGTACATTCCTTAATTTAGGACGTAATCTGGAGACTGTCATGTCACCTCGCTGGGGTGAAACGAATTCAGGTGTCCGTTTGGTAAGATATCCGGTTTATCCGGAGAGTGCAGGCATTGATTTCCAAAACATCGATGAGGTGGAATTCCGTTTGAGTGAAGTGGTCTATACTCTTGCTGAATGTAAAATGCGTGCAGGTGATACGGAAGGTGCTAAAGAACTGGTATATAGAGTTAAAACACGCTATTTTACAGATAAATCGGCTCTCGAGCAGCCCGGTCCTGGTTTTACATCCTTTGATATGGATTGGATGTTGAGTGAATGGGGACTTGAATTCTTGGGAGAGGGGCGTCGTCGTCGTACAGACTTGCGTCGTTTCGATAAGTTTACGCAAGGGCAATGGTGGTTCTTTGGCCGTGCCACGGACGACGGTTTAAGCTATCCGGCTAAACGTGACCGCAAATACGAGTGGTATCCCTTGCCCCAGTCTGCCCTTATGGTAAATCCGGGACTGGTACAGAATCCTAATTATTAATCATCCTATAATAATAGTAACAATGAAAAAATATATATGTAATCCGCTATGGCTTTTGTTGCTTTTTGTAGCTTTCATCAGTAGTTGTGACAAGGAGGAAATTGTGTTTGACCATGAGTTGCCGCAATTTGAACTTCGTAGCGATGCTATCTTGCTGGAGGTGATTATGCCCCAAGGAACTGGTGCCGATGAAATAATTTATATTGCAGGCGATTTCAATGGAGGTCAGGATGCTGCTTCCGGAGACCTTAAGTGGCAGATGGAGAAAGCTGCAAACAATGATGTTAAATGGGGCATATACCTCTATCCGGAAGATTTTGTTAATGGAAAGACACTTGCCGATGGCTTTTATTTCGTTTCTAAGACACAAGGTATAGAGCGTACTTTGCAGAATGGGGATGCTTTACATCAAATTTCGGCTAAGGTAGGTACTCGCACTGATATAACGGTAACCCGCTGGAATGCTTATTTTGAGGAGCCGGAAGACCCAAGTGAAGTGATTCATGACGGTTATGCTGTGTTCGTGATGGACAATACAGGTTGGGATGCACTGACACTTTATGCGTGGGGAAATGATTTGCCGGAACTTTTTGGAGGTTGGCCCGGTATTTCACCTACTGGTAGCGTTGAGATAAAAGGAATTACCTATAAATACTTCGATACAGGTGAAGCAAATAAGGGATTGGTTTACAATTTGATATTTAACGATAATGGAGTAGGTTCACAATTTGATGGACCACAGAACTTTACTCTTGACCGTGACATATATTTGGAAATCACAGAAAGCGGTTGGACGGAAATAGATCCGGATGCAGTGGTTATCCATGATGGTTATGCCATATTTATTGAAGACCAGTCCGGATGGGCAGAAACAACCATATATGCGTGGGGAAATGATATACCGGAACTCTTTGGCAGTTGGCCAGGAATATTACCAACCGGTAGTGTTGAGATAAAAGGTGTCACGTATAATTATTACGATACAGGTGAAGCAAATAAGGGATTGACTTACAATCTGATAATGAATAATAACAATGGAGGCTCACAATTTGACCTCGCAGCAGTGACGCTTGATCGAGATTATTATTTCCGTATTACGGACATAGCTGGTGAGGAGATTGACCCTAACAATCCGGACGGAGACTCTGAACCGGAATCTGAAGCGGCTTTTGTTTCTAATCAGAATAATTTCTTGAAATGAGTTTTGTATAGTAATGAAGATGTTAAATGACCTATTGGTGGAATGAGATTGGGGATAGGATATCTCTTTTCAATCTTGCGGATATATGTCCCAGGTCTTGTTTTTTCTACCCCAATTCTGGGGATAAAAAACCCAAGCCTTGGGAAGAAGTTATCTCTTAGCTCTTTTGTTTTTTAGTATTGGCTTCCGGGATTTTTAGTATTAAGTCTTAGTATCTTTTCTGCCAATGCCCATCACTGGAGAGTTTGGATGCTCCTTTTGCAGATATCAGTTCCGCCAATGAGTATAAGTATAGATAAAAAGTAGAAATATGAAAAAAGTAATAATTGCGACACTGCTCTTTACGATGCTACATTCTTGTATGGGGTGTAGTGATAGTCAGAGTGACATGGAACCGATTCCCGTCCCACAGGAAGAATACATGGCTTCGGATATGGTGATTTATGAGGCAAATCCCCGCATTTTTGCCGAAGAAAATGCGTTCTCTGCCATCAAAGCAGAGCTTGACCGTATTCAAAGCCTGGGAACTACCGTGCTTTGGCTGATGCCTGTAAATGAGCCGGGAGTACTGAAAAGTGTGAATTCACCTTATTGTATAAAGGATTATAAAAAGCTGAATACACGTTACGGAACAAAAAAAGACTTGAAAGAACTGGTAGATGCTGCCCATGCCAAAGGAATGAAAGTGATTCTTGACTGGGTTGCCAACCATACTTCGTGGGACAATGCTTGGGTGACTGAGCATCCGGATTGGTATACACAGGATGCAAATGGCAATGTGGTACAACCTCAAGAACAGCCTTGGGCGGATGTTGCTGACTTGAATTTTGACAACGAAACCATGCAGCAAGCCATGATTGATGCCATGAAGTATTGGGTAACAGAAATTGGTATTGATGGATACCGTTGTGATTATGCCGAGGGGGTACCAGATGCTTTCTGGAAGAAAGCAATCGCCGAGCTCCGTACACTTGACAATAATTTGCTGATGCTTGCCGAAGGCGGAAAAACGTCTTTAATGAACAATGGTTTCAATCTGCTCTACGGCTGGAACTTCCATAGTAAACTGAAAGACTATTATGCCGGTAAATGCTCACTTACTGACCTTTATGCTATGAATACTTCCGAATTGGAGGGAATGCCGAAGGGTACGTTACGGTTACGCTATTCTACTAATCATGACCAGGCAAGTGAGGCTTCACCGATAGAATGTTATGGCGGTGAGCGTGGTGCCATGTCTGCTTTTGTATTGACGACTATGCTCGAGGGGATACCTCTTATTTATAGTTCGCAGGAAGTAGCCTATCCGCGGTCACTTAACTTTTTCAATTACGGAGTTATAGACTTGAAGTCCAATGAAGTCTTTGCGCAAGAGATGGCAGAAATCATCAGAGCCTATAAAGCTACGAGCAGTGTACGTGGTGGTGAACTGGAAGTTTATACTACCGGAGATGCCGCTTCATTTTATCGGGCAGCAGGCAGTCATGGCATGTTGGTCATGGTGAATACCGCCAATGAGTCTGTACAAGTGAAAGTACCTATGGAGCATGCTGGCAAGACCATGACCGATGTGATTGCCGGTGTGGATGTGGAGTTGCCTACAGTAATGACGATGGAACCTTATCAATATTTTATATATCAACAATAACGGATGTATATGAAACATGTATTATTAACAGTTGTATTTCTGGGAATTGCTTGTGTGGCGATGGCACACGAATTGTTATCTCCCAATGGGAATCTGAAACTCAATGTTGTGCTTGATTCCGAGGGGGGGCCGGTCTATAGCTTATATTACAAAGGAGAGCCGGTTGTAGAACCTTCTGCCTTGGGAATACTTATGGAAGAAGCGGATTTGTCAAATGGCTTCCGGATTCTTGATGCAACAAATTCTACTTTTGATGAAACTTGGATGCCTGTATGGGGAGAGTATGAAAAAGTCCGTAACCATTACAATGAACTTACTGTCACTTTCTCACAACCGGCAAAGCACGACCGTACGATGATTGTACGTTTTCGATTGTTTGACGATGGACTCGGATTCCGTTATGAGTTGCCGGAGCAGAAAACCATGAATTATCTGACGGTAAAAGACGAACTGACGGAATTCAATCTGACCGGTAATCATACACTCTATTGCATTCCCGGTGATTATGATACGAATGAGTTTGCCTATACTACTGCGGCCATTTCCGAAGTGCGCGAAGCTATGGAACGTAATCTACGTAAAAAAGGATATGAAGCTAAAGCGACTTCATTCACAGTACAAACACCCCTTATGATAAAGACTACCGAAGGACTTTATATCAATATTCATGAAGCTGCCTTGGTAGATTATTCTGCCATGTTGCTGAATGTGGATGATAAAGAGTTTAACTTTTCTGCTCATCTTACTCCCGATAAATTAGGAAAGAAAGGATATCTGCAATTACCGTTGCATACCCCGTGGCGTACAATTATGGTTAGTGACGATGCACGTAGCATCCTTGCTTCTCAGTTGATTCTTAATCTGAATGAACCTTGTAAGCTGGAAGATACTTCTTGGATTAAGCCACAGAAATTTATCGGTGTCTGGTGGGAGATGTTTACTGGTGGAGGAGGTACATGGGCATATAGCGACTATTATAAGGCTAAACCCGGCATAACCGACTATTCAAAGTTAACTCCTAATGGACATCATCCGGCCAATACTGAACATGTGAAAGAGTACATAGACTTTGCGGCGGAGAATGGTATTGATGCGGTATTGGTTGAGGGTTGGAATGAAGGTTGGGAAGATTGGGCATCCTATCGTAAGGATCGTCAGTTCCTTTTTGACAAACCTTATCCGGACTTTGATGTTGCGGTACTACATGCCTATGCCAAATCAAAGGGGGTAAAGATTATCATGCATCATGAGACGGCTGCTAATGCTGCCGATTATGAGCGGCAGCTGGATGTAGCCTTTCAATTTATGGTAGATAATGGCTATAATTCTGTAAAGACAGGATATGTGGGCTCAATCATTCCCCGTAGTGAATATCATTCCTCACAATGGATGAACAATCATTATATACATGTGGTGAAGCGTGCTGCTGATTATAAGATTATGGTAGATAGTCACGAGGCTGTTCGTCCCACCGGCTTGTGTCGGACCTGGCCCAACTGGGTAGCGCAAGAATCTGCCCGTGGTGGTGAGTTTGAATCTATGGGGGGCAATGATCCGGATCATACTTGTATCTTGCCGTTTACTCGGTTGAAGGGTGGTCCGATGGATTACACTCCTGGTATTTTCCAGACAAAACTTTCGTATTATAATAGTTCGAAACCTAAAGGTCAGGCGGGTACTACATTGGTAAAACAATTGGCTCTATATGTAACGATGCCCTCTCCGTTACAGATGGCAGCAGACCTGCCGGATAATTATCGCCGTTTTCCCGATGCGTTTCAATTTATTAAGGATGTAGCGGTGGATTGGAGCAATTCTTGGTATCTGGAAGCCGAACCGGGTGATTATATCACAGTGGCTCGTCAAGCCAAAGGAAAACAAGAGTGGTATGTAGGTGCTATTACCGACGAACATCCTCGTACGGCAACTATTCCTTTCTCTTTCTTACCCGAAGGAAGGAAATATATTGTTACCGTTTATGCAGATGGTCGGGATGCGGACTGGAAAGATAATCCGCAGAGCTATGACATCCGTCGTGGCATAGTAACGTCAAAGAGTGTGCTGCGTCAACCTTTGGCAAGTAGTGGAGGGGTGGCTATCAGTGTTCGAGAAGCAACAAAAGAAGAGGTAAAAGGATTGAAGAAATTATGAAGCTTGTCCGTACATAGTAATTATTATGTTGCGGATTTAATACAAGCATTTAAGAATTAAAGTTAGCAATTGGAAAGGCATAGTCCGTGAGGATTGTGTCTTTTTTCGTAAATTATTCGTCATTTCTTATTTTCTTTATTATAATTTTTCTATATTTATGCCGTTATGGCGAATTGTTGACAGAATAGGAAAAGAATAGACCATTTAGGTATGAATAGAGAATGCCGGGGATTTGACATTTTATCATTCTTTAATCAAAATATAACCGTAAAATTTAGCTGTTTTGAAAAGTTTTCTTATATTTGCGGTGTTATTCATTGACATTTTGTTTGAATAGCGTAAAGTCAACAAGGTAATAACCTTTAAAACGTAATATTATGAATATCGAACGTATCATGACCTCTTTAGAGGCAAAGCACCCCGGCGAGTCTGAGTATCTTCAAGCCGTAAAGGAAGTTCTTCTTTCCATCGAAGATATCTATAACCAACATCCCGAGTTCGAGAAAGCGAAAATTATAGAACGTCTGGTTGAACCTGACCGTATCTTTACTTTCCGTGTAACGTGGGTGGATGATAAGGGTGAAGTTCAGACGAACCTCGGCTATCGTGTGCAGTTCAACAATGCCATTGGCCCGTACAAAGGCGGTATTCGTTTCCATGCTTCCGTAAATCTTTCTATCCTCAAATTCCTGGGATTTGAGCAGACTTTCAAGAATGCTTTGACTACATTGCCTATGGGCGGTGGTAAGGGTGGTTCCGACTTCTCTCCGCGCGGAAAGAGCGATGCTGAAATCATGCGTTTCTGTCAGGCCTTCATGCTGGAATTGTGGCGTCACCTCGGTCCGGATATGGATGTTCCTGCCGGTGATATCGGTGTAGGCGGTCGCGAAGTGGGCTATATGTTCGGTATGTATAAGAAGTTGACTCGCGAATTTACGGGCACATTTACCGGTAAAGGATTGGAATTTGGCGGTTCGCTGATTCGTCCCGAAGCAACAGGATTCGGCGGCTTGTATTTCGTAAACCAAATGTTACAAACAAAAGGCATTGACATCAAGGGCAAGACCGTGGCTATCTCCGGTTTTGGAAATGTGGCTTGGGGTGCTGCTACCAAGGCTACCGAATTGGGTGCCAAGGTGGTTACCATCTCCGGTCCCGACGGTTACATCTACGACCCGAACGGTATCAGTGGCGAAAAGATAGATTATATGCTGGAACTCCGGTCATCGGGCAACGATATCGTAGCACCGTATGCCGACGAATTCCCCGGCTCTACTTTCGTAGCAGGCAAACGCCCGTGGGAAGTGAAAGCGGACATCGCTCTGCCTTGCGCTACCCAGAACGAGCTGAACGGCGAAGATGCACAACACCTCATTGACAACAAGGTGACATGTGTAGGCGAAATCTCCAATATGGGATGTACGCCCGAAGCTATCGACCTTTTTATTGAAAATAAGATTATGTATGCACCGGGTAAGGCTGTCAATGCAGGTGGTGTGGCTACCAGCGGACTGGAAATGTCGCAGAACGCCATGCACCTCAGCTGGAGTGCAGCCGAAGTGGATGAAAAACTCCACGCCATCATGCACGGAATTCATGCTCAATGCGTAAAATATGGGACAGAACCTGATGGCTACATCAACTACGTGAAGGGAGCGAATATCGCCGGCTTCATGAAGGTGGCTCATGCCATGATGGGTCAGGGAATTATCTAAGAGAGAAACTTTGTTTAGTTGTATTTGTATTTGTGGTTTGTGCTGCCCTACGCCTGTGAAGGTATGGGGCAGTACTTTTTTATTCTCAATTAAAAAAGTTGTATCTTTGTATCCGAGAAACCATAAATGACAAAGAGATGTTACTACCTGAATTGAAACTGAGACGTGATAAAATACGCTCTCTCATGGCTCAACAAGAGATTGATGCCGCTCTTATCGCTTGCAATGTAAATTTAATCTATACGTACGGACGTGTCGTCAGCGGTTACTTGTATCTGCCGTTGAATGCTCCCGCTCGTTTATTCATCAAACGTCCCAACAATATTGAAGGGGAACATATTCATCCTATCCGTAAACCGGAACAACTGCCTGACTTACTAAAGGAATGTGGTTTGCCCATACCTGCGAGGTTGATGCTGGA
Source organism: Bacteroides sp. AM07-18 (assembly GCF_003602695.1). Classification (NCBI taxonomy): domain Bacteria; kingdom Pseudomonadati; phylum Bacteroidota; class Bacteroidia; order Bacteroidales; family Bacteroidaceae; genus Bacteroides; species Bacteroides sp. AM07-18. The sequence continues at coordinate 112,564 of NZ_QTLM01000010.1, read as the reverse complement.
GGGGGATGAGTTGTCTTTTACGGAATATAACCGTTTGGCTGCGTGTTTCCCTGAAACGGAGGTGCTTCCTTGTGGTACGGCACTTATCCGGAAGGCCCGAAGTGTCAAGACTGAAATAGAGATTGAGATGTTCCGCCGTTCCGGCATTGCACATGCTAAAGCTTACGAACAAATACCCTCGGTTTATAGACCAGGAATGACAGACCGCCAGTTATCCATCGAAATAGAGCGCCTGATGCGTTTGGAAGGTTGTCTGGGTATTTTCCGTACCTTCGGACAAAGTATGGAGATTTTTATGGGAAGTCTGCTGGCAGGAGATAATGCTACTGCGCCTGCCCCCTATGATTTTGCTCTGGGAGGCGAGGGACTTGATCCGTCACTGCCTATCAGTGTGAACGGTGCACTGTTGCAGCCCGGCCAGAGCTTTATGGTCGATATGGGGGGTAACTTCTATGGCTATATGGGAGACATGAGCCGTGTATTCTCTATCGGAAAGTTGCCGGAAAAGGCATATGTTGCCCATCAGGTTTGCCTGGACATACAAGAGGCTGTTGTAGAAAAAGCGAAACCGGGTGCTGTTTGTGAGGACCTTTACAATCTCGCTATCGATATTGTCACCAAAGCGGGCTTTGCCGACAACTTTATGGGAGCCACTCAAAAAGCCAAGTTTATCGGTCATGGCATCGGACTGGAAATCAATGAAATGCCGGTGCTGGCTCCACGCATGAAGCAGGAGCTGGAACCGGGCATGGTCTTTGCTTTGGAACCGAAGATTGTTTTGCCAGGCATTGGTCCCGTCGGTATCGAAAACTCTTGGGTTGTAACAGCGGAAGGAGTGGAGAAACTGACGTTGTGTAAGGAAGAGATTGTGGAACTTTGAAAATTGATAATGGATAATGGAAAATTGCCATGCGGTTTCAATAAATACGCTGCACTGTTTATTTTTCCATTATCCATTTTCAATTATTTTACCCTTCTGTTAAGCTGATTATTCGCTTTCGAAGGTTTGGATTTACCAATCCGTTTTCCGGTTGGCTTGGCCTTGTTGCTCCGTTTGGGCTTTATGCCGGAATGGTTACTCGCCTTCATAATATTCACATAAGTAGTAGCGGGCTATAAAGTCCCAATATTGATGCAGTGTTTCTTTTCCTTTCAAGAAGGGAAGTTCCACATCGGGTAGAATTCCTTTGGTCATTCCGTATTTCAGCAGGTCGAACGGACACTCTCCGGGTTGGCAGAACATCTTGTAACCCTCTGCAGCAGCGCGTTTGGCATCGTACATCGGGTTATGTTCTTCACAGAAATAGGCGGCCACGTTGTGGGCTACAAGCATACCTTTGGCGTTGGCATAAATCACGAACTCTTTTTGGTATTCCAGGTCGGGCAATAATGCGGACCGTTTGTTTTCCCATCCCAAGACATCGACAAAGAAAGTGCAAAGCTCCTTGTAATCGGTGAAGTATAGCAGCGGTTTCCCCTGGCTGTATTCCAGACAGCGGGCGGCATCTTTGCTCAGTTTGGTTTCCGGAGTGACTTCCGGCAGCGGAGTAATGGGCATATCCAGTAAATCAAGTCCCATTACCCAAAGGAAGGAAGATTCTCCCTCGCTGATGGGAGCTTCTTCGAAACGTGCATCCATCAGTTCATAGGCGCTTTGGCTTAATGCAAGCAGGTCTTTGTCATAAGGACTGAACAAGGTGTATTCCTTGTCAAAAATACTGAATTGTGATTTCAATGTCCACAGTACGAATGCAATGTCTTCCTGATTTATTTCATCGGGCGTATAATCGTCACCCAGTGGATAGAACGGCAGGTAAGTTCCGTATACTCCCTGAAAGGCTTCGGAGAAAAGTTTCCAGCCTCCGCTTTGGGCAATGGCATCTTGAAAGTACATGCCGAGGGAGATGGCTGCGTCAATTTGGGTACGCAGGTCTTCCTTGTTGAACAAGGGAGAGGTCTTGACGAGGGGCAGGATGCTTGTGGCAAAGTCGAGGTACCATTTGTCCGTTGGCAGTACGTGGGTGCGTTCATTGGCCCCCAACCAATATTGCATGTTGATTGTTGTCATGATTTGTTTGTTTTAGATAAATATTATAGTCTTTTTAATGCCAATTTGATGACTTGTTCCACCGGTGCGCTTGGTTCTTCCTTCAAAATGGCAAGCACTACTTTTTGTGAGGGGGCTTGTGCAAAGCCCAGCATGGTAAGGGCGGCTACGGCTTCTTCTTGTACTTGTGCGTTGGCTGCCGATACCAGTGTACCTATGGTCCCTGCGTTGCCGGCTACAACGCTGCCGGTCTTGATTTTGTCTTTTAAATCCACAATTATCCGTTGGGCTGTTTTCAGCCCGATACCCTTGACTGTTTTCAGTAGAGTGGCGTTTTCCGTGCTGATGACATTTATCAGTTCGGATGGCGAGAGTGCCGAGAGAATCATGCGAGCTGTATTTCCGCCGATGCCTGAAACGGAGATGAGCAACAGGAATAGTTCGCGTTCCTGCTTGTCAGCGAACCCGTAGAGGACATAGGCGTCTTCACGGATAGCTTCGTATATATATAGTTTGCATTCTTTCTTGCCCTGGATGGCGGCATACGTATTCAATGAAATATTGACGCCGTATCCCAGTCCGTTGCAGTCTATTATTGCGGTTGCCGGACTTAGTTCGGCAATTCCGCCTCTGATGTATTCTATCATAATTCTTTTGCTTGTTGGCCCCAAATGTGCCTTGCGTACATATCATCTGCGAATGTATGAATTATTATTGGACTTTCACTCACTAAAAAAAGAAAAACTGTGTGAAACAGCAGGGAGTTCTGCCGATATAATAAATTAAAATGCTTACTTTTGCGCCGATAAAGTAGAAAACTGATAAATAAATTCATAAAAAGAATGAAAAAAGTAAGAGCAGCCATCGTTGGCTATGGTAATATCGGGCATTATGTGCTCGAAGCCCTGCAAGCAGCTCCCGATTTCGAAATTGCCGGTGTAGTACGCCGTGCCGGAGCTGAAAACTGTCCTGCGGAACTGAGTGCATATCCCGTTGTGAAGAATATCAAGGAACTGAAAGGCGTGGATGTTGCTATCCTTTGTACGCCTACCCGCAAAGTGGAAGAGTATGCAAAGGAGATCCTTGCTTTAGGCATTCATACTGTGGACAGTTTCGATATCCATACGGGTATCACTGCCTTGCGCCGCACACTGGATGCAGAGGCTAAAAAGCATAATACGGTATCCATCATTTCTGCCGGCTGGGACCCGGGTAGTGACTCCATTGTCCGCACCATGCTGGAAGCCATTGCTCCGAAAGGCATTACCTATACTAATTTTGGTCCGGGCATGAGCATGGGACATACCGTGGCTGTAAAGGCCATCGAAGGTGTGAAAGCCGCCCTTTCCATGACTATTCCTACAGGAACCGGCATTCACCGTCGTATGGTGTACATCGAGTTGAAGGATGGCTACGAATTTGACAAGGTGACTGCAGCCATCAAAGCCGACCCGTACTTTGTGAATGACGAAACACATGTAAAATTGGTTCCGAGTGTGGATGCACTGCTCGATATGGGTCATGGGGTAAACCTGACCCGTAAAGGTGTGTCCGGCAAGACGCAGAACCAGCTATTTGAGTTCAACATGCGTATCAACAATCCTGCCCTCACGGCACAAGTGCTGGTATGTGTGGCGCGTGCCGCTATGCGTCAGCAGCCGGGTTGCTATACAATGGTTGAAGTTCCGGTAATAGACTTGCTTCCAGGCGACCGCGAAGAGTGGATTGGCCATTTGGTATAAGACACAGAAAAAACAGATGATGTGTTTGGTTCAAACGCATCGTCTGCTTGCCCCGAATACATCATCTGTTTGATGCAAACGCATCATCCGTTCTACCGCGAATGGATGATGCGTTTTTTATATGTCTTGTTCTTTAAAAGAAATACCTCAGTATATCATTGAAGTTTGCCCAAATCAGCAAACCGAACAAGAGGAACATGCCCACCATCTGCGCACGTTCCATAAACTTGTCGCTGGGCTTGCGGCGTGCAATGATTTCGTAAATGAGGAATAACACGTGTCCGCCGTCCAGTGCAGGGATGGGCAGAATATTCATAAAGGCAAGGATGATGGAGAGGAATGCCGTCATGTACCAGAACTGGTGCCAGTCCCACGTGGCGGGGAAAATACTGCCGATGGTTCCGAAACCTCCGAGTTGCTTGGCTCCTTCCTTGGAGAAGAGATATTTCATCTGGCCTACGTAGCCTTTCAGAGTCTTTACCCCCAAAGATACGCCGGCAGGGAAAGAGGAAAGGAAACTGTATTCCTTGCGGACAACGGGCAGCAGTTTGTCGGTTGCCGTACGTGCTGCTACGCCTATTTCATAGTCGGCATTGGTCATCATGCTCAAGGTGTCTGTCACACCGTTACGGACGTATGTCAAGGTTACCTCATGGGATGCATTGGCTTTCTTGCGCTTCAGCATCTCTTCTTTGAAGTCGTAGTAGGCTATTGACTTTCCATCCAAGTGGGTGATGCTGTCACCTACTTGCAGACCGGCGGAAGCGGCAGGGTATCCTACAATCAGGCTGTCGACTACATAAGGGAAACGGAAACTGGCGAAACGCACGCTGTCTGCCAGCAAGCGGTTCATCATGTCTTCGGGGATGTAGACTGAAGCAGCTTCCCCGTCACGCAATACGCTTACCTGGCGGGCATCGACAATACTGGTCAGCAGGTCGCCGTCATAGCGTTCGAATGGTACCCCGTCGGCAGATATTAGGATATCGCCGTCGCGGAAGCCTATGGCTTTGGCTGTTTCGTTAAAATCCATACCCAATGGGGCTTTTTGTACTGGTATATATTCGTCGCCCCAAGTAAAAAGTATCATGGAATAGATGAACAATGCGAGCAGGAAGTTGAACAATACACCGCCTACCATAATTAGCAGGCGCTGCCATGCCGGCTTGGCACGGAACTCCCATGGCTGCATGGGTTGCTTCATCTGTTCGGTATCCATAGATTCGTCTATCATACCTGCTATTTTTACATAACCACCTAAGGGTAGCCACCCGATACCATATTCCGTGTCACTGTGTTTGGGCTTGAACTTGAATAATGTGAACCAAGGGTCAAAGAATAAGCAGAACTTTTCTACCCGCGTCTTGAACAGACGCGCAAAAAGGAAGTGCCCCCCCTCATGAACAATAACGAGCAACGAGAGGCTCATAATGAGTTGCAGGGCACGAATCAAGAATGTTTCCATCTAATTATTTGCTGTTTTACGATTTTTATAATTTTCGCAAAGGTACGTTTTCTTATTTAACGTATCAAATGAGTAGATGTTTTTTATAATTCTTTTCATTCCGGTGTATCTATCAAATCAGCTCTTCTGCTATCCGTCGGGCTTCGGCATCCGTAGCCACATAGTCTTCATAGGTGGGCTTCTGTAAGTAGGATACGCGCGACATGGTCTTTTCTATTACTTCACTCATGCCAAGGAACGAAATTTTGTCCTGCAGGAAGGCAGCTACCACCACTTCATTGGCGGCATTGACAATGCAAGGCATATTGCCTGCACGATGTAGCGCTTCGTAGGCCAGGGCGAGGTTACGGAAACGGGTGGTGTCCGGTTGCTCGAACGTCAGTTCCGTGCACAGCTTGAAGTCCAGGCGCGGGAAAGAGGCTTTCAACCGGTCGGGATAGGAGAAGGCATATTGGATGGGCAGGCGCATGTCCGGCATTCCCAGTTGTGCTTTCACGGCACCGTCCTCAAACTGTACCATGGAGTGGATGACGGATTGCGGGTGTACCACGACTTCTATCTGGTCGGGACGTACACCGAACAGCCATTTGGCTTCGATTACCTCGAACCCTTTGTTCATCATGGAAGCAGAGTCTATCGTGATTTTGGCGCCCATGTCCCAGTTGGGGTGTTTCAGTGCTTGCGCTTTGGTGACGGTTGTTAGTTGCTCCATAGTGCAGGTGCGGAACGGACCTCCGGAGGCAGTCAGTATCACTTTTTCTATTTGGTTGCCTATCTCACCGGCCAGGCACTGGAAAACGGCGGAGTGCTCGGAGTCGACGGGTAGGATGGGGACACCGCTGAAGCGTGCCAGGTTATTGATGAGCTCTCCCGCCACCACCAGCGTCTCTTTGTTGGCAAGGGCTATCGGCTTACGGGCTCGGATGGCATTCATGGTGGGCTTCAGCCCTGCATATCCCACCATGGCGGTCAATACCATATCAATGGGATTTTCGGTCACAATCTGGCAGAGGGCATCTGCGCCGGCATATACCTTGATAGGTAGGTCGGCAAGCGCTTCTTTCAGTTGCGTGTATTTCGATTCGTTGGCTATTACCACTGCCTCAGGCTTGAATCTGCGTGCCTGGGCTATGAGTTCCTCTACGCGGTTATTGGCGGTCAATACGTATGCTTCGTACTGGTCGGGATGTTCTTCGATGACCTGCAACGCTTGTGTACCGATGGAACCGGTAGAACCGAGTATGGCAATCTGTTTCATTTACTATTATGCTATTTACAATTTACTATTTGGAGACTAAAATACGATGTAAAGCTCGGGATTTACGGCCCTGCCCTTATGCCACAGCTCGAAGTGAAGGTGGGGACCGGTGGACAGCTCGCCGGTGTTTCCTACCAGTGCGATGGCTTCACCCCCTTTCACCGCATCTCCTTCCCGTTTCAGCAGAGAGCCGCAATGCTTGTAGACTGACACGAAGTCCTGGTTGTGCTGTATTTCTATCAGATAACCCGTCTCGGCAGTGTAGGTACTCAGTATGACGGTACCGTCTAAGGTGGCCAATACGCTTTCGCCCGGATTGGCGGCAATGTCCGTGCCGAAGTGTTTTGTTTCGGCATTGAAGGGAGATGAAATCATGCCGCGTGTGGGGCGGTAGAAAATCAGTCCGTCTATTTCGGGGCGAGCGGTGATGCTCGTCAGGTTGTACTTTTCTGTCTCCTCGTACTGTTTGCGGAATTCGGCTTCCCGTTGTGTACGTTCCATGAGCGAATCTTCGCGCAGGTGGGTCAACGAGTCGATGGAATGTATGGTATCTGCCTTTATCTTGCCCTGGAAGATGTCCTGGATATTCATGATATAGAGGTTCTGTCTGTTCACCAGTTGCTGGAGGGAATCTACGCGTAAGGCATTCTCCACTACCTGGGCGCGGATTTCACTGTTCATATATCCCGGCAGGTAGTTGCGCAGCGGGGTGAAGGCTACGATCAGGGAGGCGATGAGAAACAATACGAACAGCACGGAGAGCAATACGGACAGTCCGTTCAGCTTGGATACGCGCAACGTGATGATATCCTCAAGGGTATTCTCGTTCGTAATCGTCAGTCTGTACTTGAACTTGATGTTACTCCAAAATGCTTTTCTTCGTTTCTTTTTCATACCTCTTCTGTTTCGTCCAAAGCTATCAAACCTTCCGGCAGGTCTACGGTGATGACCTTGTGCTTCTGGTCAATGTCTATGATAAACTCTTCTTGTGCCGGCACCAGTAGTTCTTCTCCCTGATAATCTACCACAAACAGTGTGTTGATGGTCGATGTGTCCACGTCCGTCACTTCTCCCAGCGTGCCGTGATGTACTTCCTCCATACGAAAACCGACGAAGAAGTCCCAACTCAGTTCACCTGGTCCTGCCTCTTCTGCATGCTTTACGGGGAAGTAGACCTCAATATTAGTGAACATGCGGGCGCGTTCTGCCGTGTCCACGCCTTCCAGTTTGACAAGGGCGGTGGTGTCGGAGCGGAAACGGTATTCTTCCAAGAAGAAAGGCACCAGTATACCATCCAGCAGGCAGATTAGGTATTCGGCTTCCACCCGGTCGAAGATGTCATCCGTAAAAGTGAACGATAGTTCTCCGTGAATGCCGTGGGGCTTGTTGAATATACCTATCTTATATACTTCTTCTCTCTTTATCATCTTATTCTATTCTTGTTATTCTTGCTCCGAGCGCATTCAGTCGTCCTTCAATATTCTGATACCCCCGGTCTATCTGCTCTATATTATGGATGCGGCTGATGCCGTCCGCACTCATGGCAGCTATCAGCAGGGCGATACCGGCACGGATATCGGGCGAGGTCATGTTGCCGCCGCGTAGTTTGAAGCCGTGGTCATGTCCGATGACAACGGCACGGTGCGGGTCGCAGAGGATGATTTGCGCTCCCATATCTATCAGCTTGTCCACAAAGAACAAGCGGCTTTCGAACATTTTCTGGTGAATGAGCACACTGCCTTTTGCCTGAGTGGCAACGACCAGCAGTACACTGAGCAAGTCCGGCGTCAGTCCGGGCCAGGGTGCATCTGCAATGGTCATGATGGAGCCGTCGATAAAGGACTCTATCTGGTATGTTTCTTGTGCCGGCACGTAAATGTCGTCTCCCCGCTGCTCCATTTTGATGCCGAGGCGGCGGAAACTGTCGGGGATAATTCCCAAGTTCTCGTAGGAGACGTTCTTGATGGTCAGTTCACTACGGGTCATGGCTGCCATACCGATGAAACTGCCCACTTCAATCATGTCGGGGAGGATGGTATGCTCGGTACCGTGCAACTCGTCCACTCCTTCGATGGTTAGGAGGTTGGAGGCGATACCCGTTATCTTGGCTCCCATTCGGTTCAGCATTCTGCAAAGTTGCTGTACATAGGGTTCGCAGGCGGCATTGTAGATGGTGGTCTTGCCTTTGGCAAGGACGGCTGCCATTACGATATTGGCGGTTCCCGTTACAGATGCCTCATCGAGCAGCATATAACTGTCATGCAGTTGTTTGGCTGATATTTCGTAGATGCCACGCTCCTCATTATAGATGAAGTCGGCTCCTAAATTCTGGATGCCGATGAAGTGCGTGTCCAGACGGCGGCGTCCTATCTTGTCTCCGCCCGGCTTGGAAATCATGGCCTTGCCGAAACGCGCAACCATCGGCCCCACCAGCATGACGGAACCCCGCAGGCTGGAACATCTCTTCAGAAACGCGTCACTTTCCAAATAGGCGAAATCGACATCGGCAGCTTGGAAGCTGTAAGTGTCGATGTCCTTTTTTGATACGCTGACTCCCATATCCCGCATCAATTGGATAAGGTTGTTGACGTCCAGTATGTCCGGGATATTGTGCACAGTCACCTCTTCGGCAGTGAGCAGCGTGGCGCAGATAATCTGCAACACTTCGTTCTTCGCTCCTTGGGGGTAGATGTCACCGGAAAGGCTGTGTCCTCCTTCGATTACAAATGATGCCATGAAATTAGTGATTAGGGGTTAGTGATTAGTGATTAGCATGGTGATGCCGCATGGCATTAATCACTAACCACTAATCATTCAATTTTAGTATTTCCGTTTATTGTTCCGGTTGTTGTTCCGGTTATTCTGGTTGTTCACTTTCGGACGGTAGTTCTGGTCAATACGTTCGGCCATGAGACGGACGATACTGTCTGTCATTTGCAGTTTTCCGTCAGAGAGTTCGGTGAGGTCATCTGAAATCTTACGGTCATCGACGGTATCTTTGTTCCATGCCATGTAGTCTTTCTTCATGTGGTTACAAATGAGCGCTATCAAGTTCTGCTTCTCTTCTCCTTCCGGAAATTCGATGGCTTTCTTTATCAGTACTTCCAGTGTACGGCCATAGTGGCGGTAGCGGATTTTGGTACTGGGGTAGGGGATGCTCTCCGGCTTGGTATTCAGATTGTCCTTGCGGATAATTTCGTACGGATAATCTATATCCAATTGGAAGTTGGCCATGATGGCAAGGTGGTCCCATAGCTTATGTTTGAAGTCGGGCACATCGCGCAGATGGGGAAACATGTTTCCCATGATGTTGATGATTGTGTTTGCGCAACGCTGGCGTTCTGCACGGTCTTCGATTGTCAGCGCGTGGTCTACCATATTCTGGATGCTGCGACCATATTCGGGTAGGGGCATCCGTTTTTGTTGAGTGTTATATTGCATCTTTAATTAGTGATTAATGTTCAACGATTAGTGATTAGGGTTTAGCGATTAGTGGTTAGTGATTAATGGGCTACGTAGTGATACCGCATGGTATTCATCCCTAATCCCTAATCGCTAAACCCTAAATAAGTTTCTTTGGCGTGCCGGCTACGAATTCCTTCAAATAGAAGGGTTCGAAATAGGCCACATCCTTGAAATCTTGTTCGGCTATTGCCTTTTCTGCCAACGGGAACATCATGCCGGCAAGCGGGCGGATGCCGTCGATGAAGTGTGCATTGGGATGCGTGATTTTCTCTTTGCATTTGGCTGCACCGTCACCGAAGAAATAGACGGGATGTTGCTCTAAAAATTCCAGGTAGGAGTTTTCGTCCACAATATCGGCTGCAATGTCGCGCACCGATTTCAAGGCACGGTCGTAGATGGCAGCATAGACTTCCATACGGCGGGCGTCAATCATCGGGCAGAGTAATGCGTCGTCGGGTAACTCATCGTGGTAGAGCAATACCGGTACACACTGGACTTTCAGGGTTTCCAGCCCGATAAGTGGCAGGTTACGTCCATAGCAGACACCTTTTGCCATCGACACGCCGATACGCAACCCGGTATACGAACCAGGGCCGCAGCTCACGGCGACTGCATCCAACGGCATGGCATGGCTATCGGCAAAGGATAGCGCCTCGTCCACAAAGATTCCCAATGAAACGGCGTGTGAAGGGCCATTCAGGTCCTCTTTCTTGAAAACGTTCTGTCCATCCTCGCTCACGGCTACGGAGCAGGCAGAAGTGGACGTTTCAATATGCAAGATACATGACATAACTTTTATTCTTGATTTTATTGTGGCAAATTTACGTGATTATTTTCACTAATTAAAATAATCGTGTAATTTTGCGCAAAACTATAACATTATGATACAATCTATGACAGGCTACGGCAAAGCAACCGTCGAACTGCCTGATAAGAAAATCAACGTTGAAATAAAGTCGCTCAATAGTAAGGCAATGGACCTATCTGCCCGCATTGCTCCGCTTTATCGTGAGAAGGAGATGGAAATCCGTAATGAAATATCACGGAAACTGGAGCGCGGAAAGGTGGATTTCAGCCTTTGGATAGAAAAGAAAGAGAGTGCGGAAAGCGCCACTCCCATCAACCAGACATTGGTTGAGGGATATTACAAGCAGATTTGTGCTATATCAGAAAATCTAGGAATACCTGTGCCGGATGCGACGGACTGGTTTGCCACGTTACTCCGTATGCCGGATGTGATGACGAAGAATGATACGCAGGAACTGAGTGAGGAGGAATGGGCTGTGGTCTATTCGGCTGTGGAAAAGGCTGTCGGTGCGCTGGTGGACTTCCGTAAGCAGGAAGGAGCTGCCCTTGAAAAGAAGTTCCGTGAGAAGATCGCCAATATCTCCCATTTGTTGGAGACTATCGCTCCCTACGAGAAAGAGCGTGTGGCCAAAGTGAAGGAGCGTATTACTGATGCACTGGAAAAGACCTTGAGCGTGGATTATGACAAGAACCGTCTGGAGCAGGAACTCATCTACTACATCGAAAAACTGGATGTGAACGAAGAGAAACAGCGTCTTGGCAATCATCTGAAATATTTTATCAATACGCTGGAAACCGGAACCGGACAAGGCAAGAAGTTAGGGTTCATCGCCCAGGAGATGGGACGCGAAATCAATACCTTGGGCAGTAAGTCCAATCATGCGGAGATGCAGAAGATTGTCGTTCAGATGAAAGATGAATTGGAGCAAATCAAGGAACAAGTATTGAACGTCATGTAGTATCAAATAGTAAATCGTCAAATCGTAAATAATTTGATGGCAAAACTTATCATATTTTCAGCCCCTTCGGGCTCCGGCAAGTCAACGATTATCAACTATCTGCTGACTCAAAATCTGAACTTGGCATTTTCCATCTCAGCGACCAGCCGTCCGCCCCGCGGAACGGAGAAAGATGGAGTGGAGTACTTCTTTCTGACTCCTGACGAGTTCCGTCGTCGCATAGCCAATGATGAATTCCTGGAGTATGAAGAGGTATATCAGGACCGTTTTTACGGAACACTGAAGGAGCAGGTGGAAAAGCAATTGGCTGCCGGACAGAATGTAGTGTTCGATGTGGATGTAGTGGGTGGTTGCAATATCAAGAAATTCTATGGTGAGCGTGCTTTGTCTGTTTTCATTCAGCCACCTTCAGTGGAGGAATTGCGCAAACGCTTGGTGGGGCGCGGAACAGATGCTCCCGAAGTGATAGAGAGCCGCGTGGCGAAAGCCGAATACGAACTGGGCTTTGCACCGAAGTTCGATACCGTGATTGTGAACGATGACCTGGAGACAGCCAAAGCGGAAGCATTGAAAGTAATCTCTCAATTCTTGAACGAATGAAACAACGTGGAGGAGTGTACAACCAGTTGGCACCGAGGAGGAAGAACAGCCCGAAGCTGAACAAGGCATTGCTAATTATTAATAGCGTTTTGTTCGTCTGCTCCCTTGTTGTGGGTGTATTGTATATACAGCATGGCGAGCCTCGTTCCAGTATTTCAATGTTTCTTATCTCTGTAGTGACGATTTTCAATGCTTGGGCTGCCTGGCGTGCGTTGCAAAGACGTCCTTTGTAAGGTTGTATATGAATAAGAATAAATGAATATAGGAATCTTCAGCGGCTCGTTCAACCCGATACACATCGGACATTTGGCCCTCGCCAACTATCTTTGCGAATACGGGGACCTGGACGAAGTGTGGTTTATGGTCACCCCCCACAATCCGCTGAAGGAAGAAAACGAACTGATGGATGACAAGTTACGTTTGAAGCTGGTGCAGCTAGCCACTGAGGGTTATCCCAAATTTCGCGCTTCCGATTTTGAATTCCATCTGCCTCGGCCTTCTTATACAGTTCATACGTTGGATGCGCTGAAACGAACTTATCCTCAACACACTTTCCATCTTGTCATTGGTTCGGACAACTGGAGGCTGTTCCACCGTTGGTACAAGTCGGAACGTATTCTTGCCGAAAATCATCTTCTGGTCTATCCTCGCCCCGGCTATCCGGTAGAGGCCGCCTCTTTACCTCAAAATGTGCGGACAGTTTCTTCTCCGGTATTCGAAATCAGCTCCACTTTTATCCGTCGGGCCATAGAGGAGGGGAAAGACGTACGCTACTTCCTGCATCCGGCAGTGTGCGATGAACTCAAACGGATGCAGAATGAATCTTTAAACTGAAATAAATGTCTGTATTTGTACGTGTTTTCATATTTATTTCTTATTTTTGAACGTATCAACCTTGAATGCATGGAAGAGTTTTCTTAATACATAGATATTCCTTAATTTAATAATCCGCTTATGAGAAAAGAACTACTGTTACTGGGAGCATTCGGTATGCTGACGACAGCGACGCTTTGTGCGCAAGAGTTTCATTTGCAACCTACTCCCCAAGAATATATTACGCAAAAAGATTCTGTTGATATTCCCCGACAATACCAGATCCTTTCCGGCAATTCCGTGCAGGACGGACCTGCGTTGCCTTTACTCCGTTCATTGATGCCGGAAGAGGTGCTTGGCGCTTCTTTCCGTGTATATATAGGAGTGAAAGGAGATAAGATTATTAAGAAATACCAACATCGGATTCCACGCAAATCCGAAGGTTATTTCCTGAAAATAGAAAAAGACTGCATCGTCATAGCCGGTGCTGACGAACGGGGAGCGTACTATGGTGTACAGACTCTTGCGCAGTTGCTTGCTTTAGACAAGCTGCCTTTGGCTGAAGTGACGGACTATCCCGATGTTCCCTATCGGGGTGTGGTGGAAGGGTTTTACGGTGCTCCTTGGAGTCAGGAGGCGCGTATACGCCAGCTTGATTTTTATGGTCGGAACAAAATGAATGTCTATATCTATGGACCGAAAGACGATCCTTATCACCGGACTCCCAACTGGCGCAAGCCTTATCCTGCTCGAGAAGGAGAAGAGTTGAAAGTATTGGTGAATAGGGCGAAGGAGAACAATGTCATTTTCTATTGGGCCATTCATCCGGGCCAGGATATTCGCTGGAATGAAGAAGACCGCTCGTTATTGTTGCAGAAGTTCGAAAGCATGTACCAGTTGGGTGTGCGTGGTTTTGCCGTTTTCTTTGATGATATTTCGGGTGAGGGGACAAAGGCGGACAAGCAGGCTGAGCTGTTGAACTATATTGACGACCATTTTGTAAAAGTCAAGCGGGATGTTGCACCATTGATATTGTGTCCCACAGAGTACAACAAGTCATGGGCCAATGTGGAGGGAGGCTATCTCACTACGCTTGGTGATAAGTTGAACGAGGGTATCAAGGTGATGTGGACCGGTGATATGGTAGTTGCTACTATAGATAAGTCTACGCTGGACTTCGTCAATCCGCTGCTGAAACGTAAGGCGTACATTTGGTGGAATTTCCCCGTTTCGGATTATGTACAAGACCATTTGCTGCTAGGGCCGGTTTATGGAAACGGGCTTGATATAAAAGATGATATGTCTGCTTTTGTTTCCAATCCGATGGAACATGCCGAGGCTTCCAAAATCTCTCTGTACAGTGTAGCTGATTATACTTGGAATATGGAGAATTATGATAGTGAAACTTCTTGGAAACATGCAGTCAGAGACCTTATGCCACTTCATGCCGAATATTTGGAAATCTTCGCTACTCATAATTCCGACCCGGGACAGAATGGACATCGCTTCCGTCGTGAAGAGTCCGTTGCCATTCAGCCTGCTCTCTCTGCCTTGTTGAAAGCCTATCAAGAGAAAAACGAGATAGATGAAGATGCCTATCGGCAGGTAGCTGAGGAATGCCGGAAGATAATCGTTGCCGCTGATGGATTGCTTGCGTCGGGAAATGAGAATCGTCCGTTGATAACTGAAATAAGGCCTTGGCTCATTCAGTTCAAACAAGTGGGAGAGTATGGTGCAGAGGTGCTGAACATGATACGCCTGCGCCAGCAGAAGGATGCATTTATAGGTAGCTACGAACACGCCCGCGCCCTGCTGGTGCTGATGGGTGAGACGGATGCCCAATATAAAGCGGGCATAAAGAGCGGCAGCCTGCATCTGATGCCTACTTTCAATGCTTTGTTCGAAGCGGCGACAACGGGCTATAATGCAGCGTTCCATGCCGGGCTTGATACAAAGGCTGTTTATTCTCCCTACACGTTGAAGAGCGACGTGAATCAGTTGGCTTCGCTTCCTATTCAGCAGAAGGGAAAGGTGAATACAATTATTCCGTCCAATGAAGTCATCAACTGGCAGGCAGGCGGTGTGCTGACCATTTCGATGGATTATGCCCGCCAGTTGAGTTCGGTGCTTATCGATTTGGGAGATGCGGAGGTTGCTGATTCGAAGTTTAAACTGGAAGTAACTTCGGATGGCACAAACTGGCAGGCGGTGGATTTGAAGCCGGGATACAGAACGCAGGTGAAGGCATCTCTCAAGGATTTGAGCGTTGCGAAGATGAGGCTGGTGAATGTATCCGACACAGAGCAGAAGGTGTATTTCAAAATGTTCCGTTTTACGGAGAATTGATATGGTTCCTGATTCTTAAAATAGAGTTACGCGCGTGGGACGATGCTCCCCGTTGTTCTTAAGATCGGAATGACGGGGAGCACTTTTTTAGGAAGTTATTCAAGGCATTTGTCCAAGTCGCGGATGATTTGCTCTTTATCCATATTTTGTCCGATGAATACTATCTTCAGCATGCGGTCGCCGTATTGTTCGTCCCAGTCTCTTAGCAATCCCGGTTCTTGGCGCATCAGTTCTATCATGTCTTCTTCGGGAGCGGTGGCATACCATTGTCCGGCTTCAGTTATTTTCTTCTGTATACCTGCTTGTTCAAAGAGGAAGGACATGTCGCGGTTGTGGCTGAAGTAGCAGACACCCTTGGCGCGGATAACGCTGCGGGGCCATTTGGTAGCGACATAGTGGTCGAACTTATGAATGTCGAATGCAGGACGGCGGTAGTAGACAAATGTGCCAATACCGTATTCTTCTACTTCACCTCCTTCATGATGGTGGTGATGATGACCCTCTTCATGATGGTAATGCGCCTCTTTTTCCTCCTCTTCGCTTACTTGTTGCTCTATGCCACGAATCCATCCGGCGGAAGTTGCGGCACGTTCAAAGTTAAAGAGGTGGGTATGGATAATCTTATCCAGGTCTACATCTGCATAGTTGCACTCTATAATTTGGGCACCGGGTTGCAAGGTGTGGATAATCTGCCTGATACGTTTTAATTCCTCGGGCTGTACTTCTGCTGCTTTGTTCAGCAGGATAATATTGCAGAACTCAATCTGCTGAATGATGAGGTTTTCTATATCTTCCTCATCAATGCCTTTGCGTGTCAAATCATCTCCGCAAGAAAATTCACTTTGCAGACGTAAGGCGTCCACCACGGTGGTAATGCAGTCTAAGCGGCAAATACCGTATTTAGTATACGCTCCTCCCATATGAGGAATGGAGCAGAGTGTTTGGGCAATAGGCTCCGGTTCACAGATGCCACTCGCTTCAATCACGATGTAGTCGAAGCGTTGCATCTTCATGATTTCGAACATCTGCTCTATCAAGTCTGTCTTCAGCGTACAGCAGATACAGCCATTCTGCAGAGCTACCAGGCTGTCGTCTTTCTTTCCCACCACGCCACCTTTCTGTATAAGGTCTGCATCAATGTTCACTTCGCCTATGTCATTGACGATAACGGCAAACTTAATGCCACGTTTATTAGAAAGAATGTGATTTACCAACGTCGTTTTGCCACTGCCTAGATAACCGGTCAACAGCAGTACGGGGATTTCTATTGTATTCATAATCGTTTGGTTTGCTTCAATGATAATGGTCTTCTTTTATTAACTTCCGCAAAGTTATCTGATTTATGTGATAATGGATTGAAAAAAACAAAATTTTGTTTCTTCTATATTATTAAACAGAAAAAAGGTGAAAAGCATTGAGCCCCTCACCTTTCTTCTGTTGTAGTTGTACTATGGCTTTAGTTCTTACAGAATCCCTTGCGCCATCATCGCCTTTGCCACCTTCATAAATCCGGCCACATTGGCACCCTTCACGTAATTTACATAACCGTCGGCTTCCGTACCATATTGCACGCAAGCTTCGTGAATGTTCTTCATGATGCTCTTCAATTTCTCGTCCACTTCCTCTGCACTCCAGCTCAACTTGATGGAGTTCTGAGTCATTTCGAGACCGGATACTGATACACCGCCGGCATTGGCTGCCTTACCCGGAGCATACAGAATCTTTGCATCTTGGAATACGCGGATTGCTTCAGGGGTAGAAGGCATGTTTGCACCTTCGGACACAGCCATGACACCATTAGCAATTAGTTTTTTGGCATCATCTCCATTTATTTCATTCTGAGTTGCAGAAGGCAGGGCGATGTCTGCCTTTTCACCCCAAGGACGTGCACCTTCTACGTACTTGACACCCGGATATTGTTCAGCATATTCGCGGATACGTCCACGATAGAGGTTTTTCAGCTCCATGATGTAATCCAACTTTTCGCGGTCAATGCCGTCCGGATCGTATACATAACCGTCAGAATCAGACATGGTCAATACCTTACCACCCAATTCCAATACTTTCTCGGCCGTATATTGAGCTACGTTACCGGAACCGGAAATCAGACAAGTTTTGCCTTTCAAGTCAGTACCCTTAGTCTTTAACATTTCCATCAGGAAGTAGATGTTACCGTAGCCGGTAGCTTCCGGACGAATCAGCGAACCGCCGAACTCACGGCCCTTACCGGTGAAAGTACCCGTAAATTCATGAGCCAGCTTCTTATACATACCGAACATGAAACCTACTTCGCGACCACCTACACCGATATCACCGGCAGGTACGTCTGTTTCAGGACCGATATGACGCCACAACTCCAGCATGAAAGCCTGAACGAAACGCATAACCTCAGCATTCGACTTGCCGCGCGGAGAGAAGTCCGAACCGCCTTTACCGCCACCCATAGGCAGAGTTGTCAATGAGTTTTTAAATGTCTGCTCGAAAGCAAGGAATTTCAGGATGCTCAGGTTTACAGAAGAGTGGAAACGAACACCGCCTTTATATGGGCCGATAGCGTTGTTGTGCTGCACACGATAGCCCATGTTGGTTTGTACGTTACCTTTATCGTCTACCCAAGTAACACGGAATTGGTAAACGCGATCGGGGATGCAAAGACGTTCAATCAGATTGGCTTTGTCAAACTCCGGATGCTTGTTATACTCTTCTTCAATCGTAGAAAGAACTTCTTCTACTGCTTGATGATACTCCGGTTCGTTGGGGAACCGTCTTTTCAGGTCTTCTAATACCTTAGCTGCATTCATAATCTATTTCTTTTATTGGTTGCTACTATATGTTACCTAAAACAATTCGATTTTCGGTTTGTTTCCTTTTCCTCTCATTGCGGTTGCAAAAGTACACATAAAAATGAAACGGGCAAACATTTTATAAAGAAAATGCGGTATAAAACAACAATTTTATTGTTTTATACCGCAAAATGGAATAAAAAGATATTATTTATCCTCTTTTTAGAGACTTTATGACGGGAATAAATACTAAAGCCGCCGAAATGGCAAGCGTTAGGATGATTGGACCGTCAATTCGTTCGACAGATATCAAAACAATGTAGCAAAGTGCTGCCCAAAGCAGCATAATGCAAACTATTTGGAATTTTGATAACGGTCGTTTCATTTGGCTGCTTTCTTTTTGTCTACGATAGCATCGATAACTGCCACTGCGGTGATATTCACGATATCTCGCACGGAGCTTTCAAAATCGGTGAAGTGGATAGGCTTGTTCAGCCCCATTTGGATAGGACCAATCAGTTCGGAGTCCGTATCCATCGCCTGCAGCAGCTTGTAAGCAGAGTTTGCAGAACTCAAGTTCGGGAAAATCAGTGTGTTTACGTCTTTTCCTTTCAAGCGCGTAAACGGATACTTGGCATCACGCATTTCGCGGTTCATGGCGAAATTCACCTGCATTTCTCCGTCAATGGCAAGGTCAGGATAGTTTTGTTGCATATAATCCACTGCTTCGTGTACACTTACCGGACTTCCTTCCTTATCCGCACCGAAGTTGGAGTAACTCAACATGGCCATTACCGGTGTATGATTGAAGAAGCGGACGGTATATTCCGACAGCTTGGCAATGTCAATCAGCGTTTCGGCATTGGGATGACGGTTAATCAGCGTATCTGCCAGGAAGTATGTGCCTTTCTTGGAGTTCAGAATATGCATGGTGCCGAAATGCTTGTATTCCGGACGGATGCCGATGACTTCCTTGGCAACCTTGATGGTATTGCTGTATTTGGTGTAAAGACCTGTGATGAAAGCGTCTGCTTCACCCGTCTCCACCATCATCATACCGAAGTAGTTACGTTCGAACATTTTGTCGTTGGCTTCTTCGTAAGTGGCTCCTTCGCGGGCACGTTTTTCAGATAGGATGCGGGCATAGCGTTCACGGCGCGGCGCTTCATCCGGATGACGCAGATTTACTATCTCGATACCTTCAAGGCTAAGGTCGAGTTCTTTTGCCAGCTTCTCGATGGCTTCGTCGTTGCCCAATATAATAGGATGGCAGATACCTTCAGCCTTGGCTTCCACAGCAGCTTTCAGCATATTGGGGTGGATGCCTTCGGCAAATACCACACGTTGTGGGTTGCGGCGGGCGGTGTCGTAGAGTTGGCGGGTCAGTTTGCTTTCGTAACCCATCAGCTCGCGCAGTTGCAGGCGGTAGGCATCCCAGTCTTCGATGTCTTTGCGAGCTACACCGCTTTCCATGGCAGCTTTGGCCACAGCGCAGGACACTTCGGTGATGAGGCGCGGGTCAACCGGTTTCGGGATGAAGTATTCGGGACCGAAGGTGAAGTTGTTTACATGGTATGCTTCATTCACAACATCGGGCACGGGCTGCTTGGCAAGGTTGGCAATGGCGTGCACGGCAGCAATTTTCATGGCTTCGTTGATGGCTTTTGCCTGCGTGTCGAGGGCGCCGCGGAAGATGTAGGGGAAACCGATTACATTATTAATCTGGTTAGGATAGTCGGAACGACCGGTGGACATCAGTACGTCCGGACGTGCTGCCATGGCGTCTTCGTAAGAGATTTCCGGAGTAGGGTTGGCAAGGGCAAACACGATGGGATGGTCTGCCATGCTGCGAACCATGTCCTGGGTCAACACATTACCTTTTGACAGTCCAAGGAATACATCGGCACCTTTGATGGCTTCTGCCAGTGTATGTACGTCGCGACGGTCGGTGGCAAAGTAACGTTTCTGCTCGGTCAGATTCTCGCGGTCGCTGGTGATGACTCCCTTACTGTCCAGCATCAGGATATTCTCACGGCGTGCACCGAGCGCTTCATACAGTTTGGTACATGAGGTGGCGGAAGCCCCGGCACCGTTTACGACGATTTTCACTTCCTCTATCTTCTTGCCTGCCACTTCCAGGGCGTTCAGCAATCCTGCGCTGGAGATGATGGCGGTGCCGTGCTGGTCGTCGTGCATCACGGGGATGTCCAATTCCTCTTTCAGGCGGCGTTCTATTTCGAAACATTCGGGTGCTTTGATGTCTTCCAAGTTGATACCTCCGAATGTTGGGGCAATAGCCTTGACAGCTTCGATGAACTTGTCGGGGTCTTTTTCATTTACTTCGATGTCGAATACGTCGATACCTGCATAAATTTTGAACAACAGACCTTTACCCTCCATGACGGGTTTGCCGCTGAGGGCGCCAATATCGCCCAGGCCGAGCACGGCGGTTCCGTTGGAGATGACAGCTACCAGATTGCCTTTTGCTGTATATTTATATGCATCTTGCGGGTTTTTCTCAATTTCGAGGCACGGTTCTGCAACGCCCGGAGAGTAGGCGAGAGAAAGATCGGTTTGTGTACTGTAAGGCTTGGTGGGTACTACTTCAATCTTACCCGGTTTGCCTTGCGAATGGTAGAGCAAGGCTGCTTCTTTGGTTATTTTAGCCATGGTAGAATAGTTAAATTGGTTATAATTTGGCTGCAAATGTAGGTATAAAAGTTCTAAATTGTAGCTCGCTGTCAATAAAATCTATTACTTTTATCAGTTAATTAGCTTAAAATGCTTATTTTTGGCATCAGATTTTAGAAATTACCCCCATTTATTAACTTAACACATGAGTTGCATGAGAATTTTGAAACTTCCTCTGGCAGGATTATTATTTTGTGTAATGGCACTATTTGCTGGATGTAAAACGAGTAATGAACCTAAGGCACCGGTTGCTCTGACCTGGGAAATGGGTGCAAGTGACATCGAACCCGGATATTATGAGAATACCTTTATTCTCAAGAATATCTCTCAAAAACCTCTAAAAAAGAACTGGACGATTTACTATTCACAGCTTCCCCGAGGGGTGAAGCAGGAAGGAGCCTCTGAAGTGAAGGTAGAGGTAGTGAACGGTAATTTTTTCAAAATGTATCCGACAGACGAATTTGCTCCGCTGGCTCCCGGTGATTCCATGCGGATCACTTTCCTTTGTACTTACAAGCTGGACCGGAACTCCCATGTACCGGAAGGAACTTATTGGGTGGAGACTGTGGATGGTAAAGAGGGCAGTCCGTTGCCCGTGGCTTTGAAGGCGCTGCCGCTTCCTTCTCCCGAGTCAATGAGCGGCTATCCGGATGCGACTAAGATTTATGAATCCAATCTTCGCTTGGCTGGTGCTCCTGCTTTGGTGCAGTCAGACATTCTTCCGTCTGTAAAGAAAGTGGTAGCCATTGAAGGCGATAATGTCGTATTGGAAGGTAAGGTAGCTTTGGCATTTCCGGAGAACTTTGCCGGTGAAGCCAAGTTGCTGAAAGAGAAACTGACTGGTTTGTATGGTTTGGAAGTTGTCGGAAATGCTTCCGTGAAGATTGTGCTGGAAGAACTGCTTGATAGGAAGGAGGCCGTAAATGATGAATATTATACTATCAATATAGGTGACAACCTGATAAAAATCAGTGCTGCCACTCCTCATGGCATTTTTAATGGTACACAGACACTTTTGTCAATGTTGAAGGGCAAGCAGACACCTTATTTGCTGGAGGCAGTCTCCATTCGGGATTATCCGGACTTGGCATATCGTGGACAAATGATAGATATTGCCCGTAATTTCACCGCTCCGGAGAACTTGAAGAAACTGGTGGATATTTTTGCATCTTATAAATTGAATGTCCTGCATTTCCATTTTTGTGATGATGAAGCCTGGCGTTTGGAGATTCCCGGTTTGGAGGAACTGACTGCTGTGGGTAGCCGTCGCGGGCATACCACTGACGAAAGCCAGTGCCTCTACCCATGTTATGACGGTGGCTATGACCCTGATGCAAAGACTGTAGGCAATGGATATTATAGCCGCGAGGAATTTATTGATTTGCTGAAGTATGCTGCCGAAAGACATGTCCGCATTGTTCCGGAAATAGAATCTCCGGGGCATGCCCGCGCTGCCATTGTCTCCATGAAGGCACGCTATAACAAATATTTTGAAACTGATCCGGGGAAAGCTACAGAATATATATTGAGTGAACCGGAAGATACTTCACGTTATGTTTCTGTACAATATTATACGGACAATGTGATGAATGTCGCCTTGCCTTCTACCTACCGTTTTATGGAGAAGGTGATTCAGGAACTTAATGCGATGTATCAGGAAGCTGGTCTTTCACTGTACACAGTGCATTTGGGTGGTGACGAAGTGCCTCGCGGTGTGTGGATGGGCTCCCCGAAATGCCAGGAACTGATGAAGGAAAAAGGCATGACGAAAGCTCATGATTTGTCGGAGTATTTCATTACGCAAATGGCGGATGTGATGCAGAAGAACGGACTGAAATTCAGTGGTTGGCAGGAAGTTGCTTTGGGGCATACTGAAGAGGCTCATCAACAGTTGAGGGGCCAGGCTGCCGGTGTGTATTGCTGGAATACTGTACCGGGCTCTGATGAAGTGGTTTATCAGACAGCCAATAACGGTTACCCGGTCATCCTTTGCAACGTGGGCAATTTCTATATGGATATGGCTTACAATGGTCATCCGGACGAGCGTGGACTCGATTGGGGAGGTTATGTGGATGAGTCTGTCTCTTTCTCTATGCTTCCTTTCAGCATTTATCGTTCGCTGCGTGTGGATATGGCAGGCAATCCCATTGATTTGAATAATGCGGAAAAGGGGAAGACTGCTTTGACAGAGATAGGCAAGAAGCATATTATGGGTGTACAAGGGCAATTGTTTGCCGAAACTATCCGTAGTTTTGATGGCGTGGAATATCTTCTTTTCCCAAAAATATTAGGGCTGGCAGAACGTGGCTGGAATGCCCATCCGGCATGGGAAAATTTATCCGGTATACGGGAGGAGCAGGCTTTCAATCAGGCTTTGGCACTTTATTATGAGAAAATCAGCAAGAGTGAAATGCCTTATTGGGCAAAGCATGGGATTAACTTCCGCTTGCCTCAGCCGGGTTTATGGATAGAAGAGGGAAATCTGTTTGCTAATGTGGCCATTGATGGGGCTGAGATACGTTATACGACTGATGGGTCGGAACCTACTGCCCAGTCTGCTTTGTGGCAGGAGCCGGTGAAATGCGATGCTTCGGTATTGAAGGTAAAGACATTCTATCAAGGAAAGGAAAGTTTGCCGATAACGTGGCAGGTAAAATAATTGTTGTAATATTTAGGCGCGAATTACGTGGATGTAATGGACTAAATCCGTGAAATCCGCGTAATTCGCACCTAAAAAAATATCAAGAAAGTTTTAAAATTTCTATCCTTATCAAGCGTTCAGCGCTTGTTCTATATCCGCAATAATATCCTCTGCATTCTCTATACCTACCGAGAAGCGAATCAGGTCGGGGCGTACACCTGCCTCCATCAGTTGCTCGTCTGTCAACTGGCGGTGTGTATGGCTGGCTGGGTGCAGCACGCAAGTACGTGCATCGGCCACATGAGTCACGATGGCTGCCAGTTTCAGTGAATCCATAAACTTGATAGACTCTTCCCGTCCGCCCTTCAAGCCGAAGGTGACAACGCCGCAAGAGCCGTTCGGCATGTACTTCTGTGCCTGCTCGTAGTATTTGTCGCCCGGCAGACCACAATAATTCACCCAAGCCACTTTGTCGTTCTGGGCAAGATACTCGGCTACCGCTTGTGCATTCTTGCAATGTTGGGGCATACGCAGGTGCAGTGTTTCCAGACCCAGGTTCAGTAGGAATGCGTTTTGTGGAGACTGGATGCTGCCCAGGTCGCGCATCAGTTGGGCTGTAGCCTTGGTGATGTAAGCCATTTTGCCGAAGGCTTTCGTATAAGTCAGTCCGTGGTAAGACTCGTCCGGTGTGCACAGTCCGGGGAATTTGTCGGCGTGTGCATCCCAATCGAAGTTACCGCTGTCTACAATGGCTCCACCTACGCTGGTGGCATGTCCGTCCATGTATTTGGTGGTAGAGTGTACTACGATGTCGGCACCCCACTCAAACGGGCGGCAGTTGATAGGGGTAGGGAAGGTGTTGTCCACAATCAAGGGCACGCCGTGGCTGTGGGCAATGCGGGCAAACTTCTCTATATCGAGCACTTCGAGCGTAGGGTTGGAGATGGTTTCGCCGAATAGGGCCTTGGTATTGGGGCGGAAAGCAGCGGAAATTTCTTCCTCGCTGGCATCCGGGTTGACGAAAGTGACGTCGATGCCCAATTTCTTCAAAGTTACTCCGAAGAGGTTGAATGTTCCGCCATAGATGGTAGAGGAGCAAACAAAATGGTCTCCTGCCTGGCAGATATTGAAAATGGCATAGAAGTTGGCTGCTTGTCCGCTGGATGTCAGCATAGCGGCCACACCACCTTCGAGGGCGGCAATCTTGGCGGCTACAGCATCGTTCGTAGGGTTCTGCAGGCGGGTATAGAAATAGCCGCTGTCTTCAAGGTCGAACAAGCGTGCCATCTGTTCGCTGGTATCATATTTGAAAGTTGTACTTTGATAGATGGGGAGTACACGGGGCTCGCCCTTTTTAGGAGTCCATCCGGCTTGTACGCACAGCGTCTCCGGCTTGAATTGCTTTGCCATAATGTTATCTGTTTTAAAAGTTTCTTATCTATTATCGCGTAAGTTGTCGCAAAAGTAGGGAAAAAATTATAATTTTGTGCTTAAGTATGGTAAAATGCTATAAATTAGCGGCTGGAAATTTGTAGCGAACCGAATAAATGATGAATAATTGGAATATGAAACGCATATTTTGTTTACTGACCATCCTCTTTTGTACTTTGTTTGCTTTTAATGCTTCGGCTCAGGAAGAGCGGGATAGTCCGAGACGTGGAGAAGGAATCTCTGTTTTCCTGGAACGTAACAAGCGCCCGGGGAGAGCCTATTATAAGGAGTTTTTGGAGCTGAACAAGAAACTTCTTAAAGGGAAGGAGGAATTGCGGCTGGGAGTGAAGTATGTACTGCCCCCATTATCAAAGCCGGTTGGCAATGGGAAGAAGACAATCAATGAACCTTTGTTCGGGAAAGCGCTTGCCAGTGTAAAAGTGACATCCAACCGTTTGCAGGGCGCTTGTTTTTATGTAGTGAGCGGGCATGGAGGCCCCGACCCCGGAGCTATCGGCAGAATCGGCAAAATAGAACTGCATGAAGATGAGTATGCGTATGATGTGGCTTTGCGCCTTGCCCGTAACTTGATGCAAGAGGGGGCGGAAGTCCGTATCATTATCCAGGATGCTAAAGACGGAATCCGTGATGACAAGTACCTTTCCAACAGCAAACGTGAGACGTGCATGGGAGCTCCCATACCCTTGAACCAAGTGGCACGTCTCCGGCAACGTTGCGCCAAAATCAATGAGTTTTACAAGAAGGACCGCAAGAACTATAAATATTGCCGTGCCATTTTTCTTCATGTGGACAGTCGCAGTAAGAGCCATCAGACCGATGTGTTCTTTTACCACTCTAAAAGCAAGCCCGACAGCAAGCGTCTGGCTAAGACCATGAAGAAAACTTTCGAATCGAAATATGACAAGCACCAGCCCAACCGTGGGTTTACCGGAACTGTCAGCGCACGCAATCTTTATGTGTTAGCCAATACTTCTCCCGCTTCCGTATTCGTGGAATTGGGAAATATCCAGAACACTTTTGACCAGCGCCGTTTTGTAATCAGTTCGAACCGCCAGGCCTTGGCCAAGTGGATGATGGAGGGTTTCATCACGGATTATAAAAAGGCGAAATAAGGACAATCAACTCTCACTCTCCTTTTTCTTTTCGTGTACCACCACGACTGTAACGGCCGTTATTATCAGCGCCATGCCGATGGCGCTGGCCGGTGTGAAGCTTTCATTGAATATCAGGCAACCGATAACTACGGCTGTCAGAGGTTCCAAGGCCCCGAAAATGGAAGTCAGTGTAGGCCCTATGTATTTAATGGCTTTTACCAGGGTGATGTTGGATATAGCTGTTGCCGGCAGCGCCAGTCCGAGAATATTCAGCCATGTGTGGGTATCATTGGCCAGCCGGATGCCTCCGGTCAGATATCCTCCTATAATAAAGAACAAGGCTCCCAGCCCCATTACGTAGCATGTCAATGCAGTGGAGGGAATCTGCACGGCACGGCTCTTCCTTACTCCTACGATATATCCTCCATAAAAGAATACGGACAGACCGGCAGCAATCAGCCCGATGGTCGTGTTTCCTCCTTCAAAGTCTATTTTGCCGGATGACAAAAGTCCAGCTCCGCTTAGTGACACCAACACGGCAAACAGAATGGCGAATGACCTCTTTTCTCCGAAAAAGCCCATCATGGCCAGTGCCACGGCCAGCGGATACATGAAATGAATGGTGGATGCCACTCCGCTGGCTATGTTCTGATAGGCGATGACCAGACTGAAGGAGGTAGCTGCCCGGAGCAGGCTGAGGATGAACACCGTTCCCCAGTCTTTCCTGCTGATGCGGAATGTCTCGCCCAGCATAATGCCGAAAACGACCAAGGCAAGTGAAGCTATTCCCCATCGGTAGGCCAATACTTCGAAAGAGGAGAAGCCCGCAAGGAGTAATGAAATGGTGAAAAAAGGAGCCAGCCCGAAGGTGGCAGAGGAGAGAGCCGCATATATAAACCCTTTTATGGAAACATTTTGCATCTTTTATCTTGATTTTAATGGAGATTTTAAAATTATCTGTTTGCGTCAATTGCTTGATTCGCATTGCGTCGTGCAAAATTAATGAATAAAAACAAGCATACAGACAAGGGAGTGTCCCTTTTTTACAATACAGTATAGATATGGGTATCTAATATAGTATCGACCGGCTTGCCTAATATTTATTCGTTCCATCATGAGGTAAAAATCATTCCACCGCGGAGTAAAAATCGTTCCACCATGGTGGAACGATTTTTACTCCATGGAGGAACGAATACTTGTTCGCTGCCCGGTTCCTAAACTCTTCCGGGGAGAAATCCTGATGGCTCCGGCAGAACAGTTTGCCTACTCTACCGGAATATAAATCTCTGTCAACAGTTCCTCCGGCGCCGTATCTGCGGGGTTGTTCAAGTAACGTTCCGCACTGGACTCATCCCGTAAGCTACATTCCATTTCGGGGATATACTTCCCGTAGATGGTATCGTATACGGCCTGCAGATGTTCGTATGGACCTTTGTATAGGAATATGGCATAGCGGCCTGCCGCGAGCTGTTTAAATCCTATGTCTCCTTTGGCCGTTGCAGATGAGGGTAGGACTATACATACATCGGTACGCAGCTTTTCAGCGGGCGTCACTTTGGGGTCATCGTGATAGATACAGTAGGGCATCACTTCTCCCATAGGCAGTTTTTCTTCCTGGATGAACTGGCAAAGGCGCATCCATGCGCTGCAATAGTCGTTCAGTTTATAGTCGCCAAAGAGGCGGATGTAAATCACATTTCTGGCAGGAACTTCTTTGATTTCGTGTTTCAGTTCCAGTTCCGGACGAATAATGGCTGGTTTCATAATTACAAAGTTTTTATTGTTACGGTATTCTAATGGTGAAATGCCGTAGAACTGCTTGAATACTTTCGACAGTGACGAAGGCGAAGAGTAGCCTATACGGTAGGCTATGTCCGCTATCGGCATGTCCGAGTAACGAAGCAACCGGGCAGCGGCTTCGGTACGCGTCCGGACAATGAACGTACCGACGGGTTCACCCAGGAAAGCTTTCATGATGCGGTGGAAGTAGAAGGGAGAGAAATGGGAAATCCTGGCCAAAGATTTCAGGTCAATTTCTTCTCCGAGGTGCAGATTTATATAATCCACTACTGCGTTCACACACTTTTGGTATTCCTCCTGGGTTGTCTTTTTCTGCTGCATGGCTCTATTGGGCTTTTTCATGTTGCAAAAATAGGAGGAAAAGAAATAGGTTACTTGTCCGATGTTGCTATAAATGCAATATCTTTAAATAAGATAAGCTATATCCCGGCACAACTTTTTCGTGCAAGCATGAAAGTTTTGCATTCGATTTGCAATATCTTTGCATTTCAGATGAAAAAACAAATGCTTGCAGATGACCGAGGAGATTAAAAGACAACTTTGGGAGTGGGCGGCGGCCTATCATTGCGCCGGCTTCATTCAGAACGACCCCGTACAGTTTCCACATCGCTATGAACGGAAGCAGGATATTGAAATCAGTGGGCTGCTGACTGCCATCATGAGTTTCGGCAACCGTAAACAGATATTGAAAAAGGCTGAAGAGTTGCATAGGTTGATGGGGGTATCACCTCATCAATACGTGTTGTCCTGCCGATGGAAGAATGACTTCCCTGCTACGGACAGAAGCTGTTTTTACCGAATGCTTTCTTATGCTGACTTTCATTCCTATTTCAGGCGTTTGCATGCTGCCTATTCTGCTTTTGACAGTCTGGAGGATGCCTTATGTACGTATGCCGGTAATCCGATGGAAAGGTTATGTGCATTTTTGGAAGTCTCGGCAAAGAGCCCCCAAAAGAAACTGAACATGTTTTTGCGCTGGATGATAAGGAAAGGTCCGGAAGTGGATTTTGGTATTTGGGAGAGATTTGATTGCAGGGACCTGATTGTGCCTTTGGACACGCATGTCTGCCGTGTGGCCTATGCTTTGGGACTCACCGAGACAGAAACATTTTCTTTGAAGAATGCCCGCCGGATTACTGAAGCTCTGGCAGAGGCCTTTCCGGACGACCCGTGCCTGGGGGACTTTGCTTTGTTTGGAAGCGGAGTCAGCGGAGTATTGTAGCGTGTTACCAGTCAATTTCTTGTATCCCTCTGCTCCGTAAGAAATCGTTGGCTTTACTGAAGTGCCTGCAACCGAAGAATCCGTATTCGGCAGAACGTGGGGACGGATGGACGGTAGTCAGAATCAAGTGTCTGCTGCTATTGATTAAAGCGGCTTTTTCTTTGGCGTACGCTCCCCAAAGCATGAATACAAGATTCTCCCGTTCATCACTCAGTTTCTTGATAACAGCGTCTGTGAAGATTTCCCATCCCATGTTCCGGTGCGAGCCGGTTTCGTGGGCACGTACTGTGAGGACGGAATTCATAGGAAACACGCCTTGCGCTACCCAACGGTCCAGATTTCCGGAAGTCGGAATGGGCTTTCCCAGGTCCTGATGTATTTCCTTGAATATGTTTGCCAGAGAACCGGGAATGGCTACTCCTTTCGGTACGGAAAAGCAGACTCCATAATACTGACCGGGATTAGGATAAGGGTCTTGTCCGAGTATGACGACTTTCACTTTCTCGAACGGGCAAGAGTTGAAGACGTGGAAAATTTGATGGCCGGGAGGTAGCACGTTGGCATGTCCATACTCACTTTTTACAAATGCTACCAGCTTCTCAAAATAAGGTTTGTCAAACTCCTCTTGTAGGCGTTTTCTCCAGCTTTCTTCTATTTTTACGTTCATAAGAGTCTTGCAGTTACATATGAATAGGAAACGATGTTGCAAAAATACAAATAATCCGGATGAGGCAGATGCATTTACGAGTATAAAGAATGTTTTAATTATCGTATGAAACGATAGTTATTTTGAGTAAGTTTATTACTTTTGTGGTGCAATGCCGGACACTAAGCATAGAGTCGCCATTGCTGAGGTTGAACTGATTGGTAAAATAAAGGAATGGAAAATTTTCATCGTATGGATGCTTGTCCGGTACGGGATGTACTGAGCAGGTTGGGAGACAAATGGACAATGCTTGTGCTGGTCACACTGAAAGCGAATGGAACGATGCGTTTTTGCGATATACAGAAAACCATAGGGGATATTTCCCAGCGGATGCTGACGGTTACATTGCGTTCATTGGAGACGGACGGGCTGATTGTTAGGAAAGTCTATGCGGAAGTTCCTCCCCGT
Source organism: Bacteroides sp. AM07-18 (assembly GCF_003602695.1). Classification (NCBI taxonomy): domain Bacteria; kingdom Pseudomonadati; phylum Bacteroidota; class Bacteroidia; order Bacteroidales; family Bacteroidaceae; genus Bacteroides; species Bacteroides sp. AM07-18. Next base: position 82,265 of record NZ_QTLM01000010.1, on the reverse strand, counting down.
GTGGAGTATAACCTTACAGAAATCGGATGTAGCCTGATGCCGCATATTGAATCTTTGGTAGGATGGGCATTGGAGCATATGAATGATATTTTGAATCGGCGCAGTCTGCAGAACTGATGGGTCGATATGCAAAGAGGGTGTGTCGAAACTGGTATTCACCACAGATTACACAGATTTGCACAGATAAGCATCTTTGATTATCAGTAGATTAAGCTCATTCTGTGTTAATCCGTGTAATCTGTGGTGAATTTTGACACACCCCTTCAGAAGTTTCCAAGTGCTTGTTTTATTTCTTAGCATCGGCAAAATTGTGAACCTTGTTTTTCAGATTGTCAGCTTTCTCTGCGGCCTCATGGGCCTCATGGGCCATCTTGTCTGCTACTTTGGTGCCAACGTGCAATGCTTCTTCTTCAGCAGTGTTGATGAACTCCTTGGCTTCGCCATTTGCTTTGTGGATGGCACGGCATATGGCATCTTCCAGCTTTTTAGCTTTCTCCGTACGGGAGAAGTGGTAGGCCAATGCACCGGCAACCGAACCTATTCCCAGTCCGATCCAGAAATTAGAATCTTTACATTTCATAATCAAGTCAGTTTTTAATAGTTAAAGTTAGAATCAATTCTGATGAGACAACATACTAGCCAAAGATTGGTTCATCCGGCGGGAAAGGAATTAATAACAATTTACTTTTGTTGGTGGAGAGATTTATTCTGCTTAAATTTGTGCATTCTTAATATACATATTTATGCTGATTACCCTTATTATCCTTGTTCTCTCCGCTGCCTTTTTTGTAGCAGGCAAAGTCCGTTCGGACATTGTGGCGCTTTGTGCGCTGATTGGTTTATTGATATTTCAGATTCTTACTCCTGAAGAGGCCCTTTCCGGCTTCTCCAACTCGGTGGTGATTATGATGGTGGGCTTGTTCGTTGTGGGCGGCGCCATTTTTCAGACCGGGCTGGCTAAAATGATAAGTTCGCGCATTTTAAAGCTGGCGGGCAAGAGCGAACTGAAACTCTTCTTGCTGGTGATGCTGGTTACCTCTGCCATTGGTGCTTTTGTGAGCAATACGGGAACGGTGGCTTTGATGCTGCCTATCGTGGTGAGCTTGGCGCTGAGTGCCGGAATGAATCCCAGCCGTCTATTGATGCCTTTGGCTTTTGCCAGCAGTATGGGCGGTATGATGACACTTATCGGTACGCCTCCTAACTTGGTCATTCAGAATACATTGACGGGAGCGGGCTTTGAACCGCTGTCTTTCTTCTCCTTCTTGCCGGTGGGCATTGTGTGCGTGATAGTGGGAACTTTGGTTTTAATGCCTCTGACCAAATGGTTTCTCTCCAAGAAAGGCAAAAAGAATGACGGAACATTGTCGGGTAAATCATTGGACCAACTGGTACAGGAGTACGGACTTTCCAGCAACCTGTTCCGTTTGAGGGCTGTCAATGATTCCCGTCTGATAGGAAAAACCATCATAGACCTGGATGTACGCCGCAAGTATGGTCTGAATATCATTGAAGTACGGCGTGTAGACTCTTCCCAACATAGATTCCTGAAAACTATTACCCAGAAATTGGCATCACCCGATACGACTATTTGGGTGGGCGACGTGCTTTATATTACGGGAGAGGTATCGAACGTAAATCGTTTTGCTGAAGACTTTTTAATGGAAATGCTCGACGGGCATACCACTGAAGAAGCCTCCAAAGCCGACAAGTCCCTTGACTTTTATGACATCGGAATTGCCGAAATCGTGTTGATGCCCTCTTCCAATATTGTGAACCGGACGGTGAAGGAAGCGGGGTTCCGTGATAAATTTAATGTAAATGTATTGGGCATCCGTCGTAAGAAGGAATATATATTACGTGAATTGGGACGTGAGCGTATGCATAGTGGCGATGTTTTGCTGGTGCAGGGTGCGTGGCAGGACATCGCACGGATAAGCAGGGAAGATTCCGATTGGGTGGTATTGGGGCAGCCTTTGGCAGAAGCCGCCAAAGTGACGCTGGATTATAAAGCGCCCATAGCTGCCGCTATCATGGTGCTGATGGTTGCCATGATGGTCTTCGACTTTATTCCCGTGGCCCCGGTGACAGCGGTGATGATTGCCGGCTTGCTGATGGTGCTGACGGGATGTTTCAGGAATGTGGAAGCCGCCTATAAAACGATAAACTGGGAAACAATTGTACTCTTTGCAGCCATGCTCCCCATGTCTCTTGCACTCGAAAAAACCGGTGCCTCGGAATATATATCCAACAGTCTTGTGAGCGGATTGGGCAGTTATGGTCCTATTGTGTTGATGGCAGGTATCTATTTCACCACTTCATTGATGACCATGTTCATCAGCAATACGGTGACGGCAGTGCTGATGGCCCCTATTGCTCTTCAAAGTGCGATTCAGATTGGAGTAAGTCCCGTTCCGTTCTTGTTTGCCGTGACGGTTGCGGCAAGCATGTGTTTCGCTTCTCCGTTCTCTACACCGCCCAATGCACTGGTGATGCCGGCAGGACAATATACATTCATGGATTATATAAAAGTGGGGCTCCCGTTGCAGATTATTATGGGAGTGGTGATGGTATTTGTGTTGCCGTTGCTGTTTCCTTTTTAGCAAAGTATATGACCACTTCATTATGCTGTAATATTGGGCGCGGATTACGCGGAATAACGCGGACTATGCAAATTGAATTCTTGAAATTTGCGTAATCCGCGCCTAAAAAATAGTAAGGTAGTTTTGACACGTTCCTCCTTTTTACTGTTACAGCTTTATACTCTTTTTCTTTCCTGCATAGCTTATTGTTTTTCCACCTTTCATCGGCCGGTCTCCCGTACCGGAGTCCTGACCGACCAGGACAACCTTGAACTTGCGGCTTTTCAGCATACCCGGAAAACTACCTTCTCGCTCTTCTATTGTCAGACGACGGGCCTTGTCGTCCCAATGGAAGCGGATGATGGAATAAGCTCCTTTTTCGTAGTTGTAGTTGTCATTTTCGTCCTCGTAGAGGGTGAATGTGCCGTCGGCACCCGGATAGATGCGTATCTCCAGATTGTCCCAATTCTTTTCGGTGGAATACTGTACTTTGGGACCGAACGGCAGGATACTGCCGGCTTTTACATAGACGGGCAGAATCTCTTTCGATACACTGCGGTTCAAGGTCTGTCCGCCCTGCTGTTTTTCGTTACTCCAGAAGTCCCACCAGTCTGCGCCTTGAGGGAGGTAAACCGGCCATTCCGTCACTTCCGGCCGGGTGACCGGTGCTACCAGTAGGGAGCGTCCGAAAAGAAATTCGCCGCCAACTTCATGTGTTTTAGAGTCCGCTGCAAAATCCATCACTAAAGGACGCATGAATGTACCGTCATTGTGGGACACATCCCAGGAAGTGCTGTAAATGTAGGGCAGAAGGTGATAGCGCAGATTAATCATCTTCTCCTGGGCATCGAAACACCACTCGCCACGCTTGCCGAAGTTCCAGATTTCACGGGGCAACTCCGTACCATGTGAACGCATCATCGGGCAGAAAGTGCCGAACTGCATCCAGCGTACATACAGTTCCTGGTATTTGGGGTTCTTGGCTCCTCCCTCCTTGTTCCAGCGTCCGGCAAAGAAGCCGCCTATGTCACTGTTCCAGTTCGGAATGCCCATTAAGGTGTAGTTCAGTGCGGCAGGAATCTGTTTCTCCAGCATGTCCCAAGTGGAGGTCACGTCACCACTCCAGGTGTTGCAGCCGTAATGTTGTTGTCCGATAAATCCGGAACGGGTTAGGATGACAACGCGTTTGTCTTTGCTCAAAGCCTTTTGATGCGAGGCTATTCCGCTGTTGTGCATCAGTGAGTAGGCGTTCTTTACACTTCGGTAAGATCCCAAGTGAGTGGGGAGATCATAGTCCGATTCTTGTCGGTTGATATGGTCGGGCTCTGTAGAATCGAGCCACCAGCCGTCGTTGCCGATGTAACTGAAAATGCCTTTATTCAGATATTTCCAATAAATATCCCTTGCTTCGGGATTGTAGACGTCGTAGGGGCGTGCGCCACTTTGTGGAGGCCAGGTATCAAAATTGATAATCATGCCTTTGGCATCCAGCTCCTTGCGTTGCTCTGTGTGGGTGCCAAAGCCGGGCCATGCCACAATCATCAGCTTGGCATTCAGCTTGTGTATTTCGTCGGCCCACTTCTTGGGGTTGGGAAAGCGTTCAGGGTCAAAGCTGTGTGAGTTCCACGCACTGTCCGTCTTCTGATATTCGGGCCAGTAGCGCCAGTCTTGAATCATACAGTCAATGGGAATTTGTAGTTCGCGATGCTTCTTCAAGACATTCAGGCTTTCTTCCTGCGTATGATAGCGCTCCTTGCTTTGGAAGAAACCGTATGCCCACAGTGGAAGCATGGGGGAGTGTCCCGTCAAGTCGCGCACCTGGGCGATGATGCCGTCGGCGTTTCCGCCATACATGAAATAATAGTCCGCACAGTGTCCCAGGCTCTGGAAAGCGAGTTCCTGCGGAGTATCCATGAATTCTGAAATGGAGTAGTTGTCCCAATATACGGCATAGCCTTTCACGGGCGACATGAAATAAGGAGAATAGGTGAACATGTTCTCGTTCTGCATGTGGTGCATGGAGTTGCGGCGGTTGAATTTGCCGTCCATCACTTGTCCTACTCCGTAGATGGGTTCGTCTTTATCCAATAGGAAAGAGCCCCTTACTTGATAGGAGGGAGTGCCGGCATCATTCTTATCGGCAAAAGAGGTGCCGTAGTCCTTGTCTTTCAGCAGCTCGTTGCCGGCGATGGTATGGAAACTGATGCCTCCGGTTGCCGGATTGACAAGAACTTTCAATATAGAAGATTTCAGCACGGTTTGTCCTGCTTCCTCCGAAAAGTCCACTTTGACCGTTTCGGGTGATTTGACCACTACCAGACTTTCTTTGTTGTAGGGTTTGCCTTCGGGAGTTTTGTAAACCCGCACAATGGAAGGCGAATAGAATTCCACACGGATGTCCATTCCTTGTGTGGTGCATTTCATTCCTTGAGGTGTGCGCTCTGTGTTCTGGGCGGCACACAAGTTTGCAAGCATGGTTGCACAAGTCAGCACGAAGCCGGCTCTTTTCATAAAATTCATTTTCATGGTTCTTTTAAAATTATGCTGCAAAAGTAGCCTTGAATCCCCTTTAGGTGGCAACAATCTTGTTGAAACGGAACAATACTCAGGTTGATTTCTGCATTTTCTCCGCATATTCCGAGGGACGGCAGCCGTACATTTCCTGGAAACATTTGCTGAGATAGCTGGAACTGCTGAAGCCGGTACGCTCTGCGATTTCCGTAATGCTGAGGCTGCCTTCCAGGATGAGTTGTGCCGCACGTTGCAAGCGGATGTTGCGGATGAAGAGGCTGGGGGACTGGTCGAGCATGGCTACCAGTTTCCGGTAAAGTCCGGTGCGTTCCATACACAAGTCGCGGCTTAGCTGCTCTACGGAGTAGCCGGGTACATGCAGGTTCTTTTCCACCAGTTCGATAGCTTTTGTCAGGAAAACAGATTCGGATGCGTCTTGCTTGTTTTCTGTTTGGTGAGGTTCGGTATGGCTATGTACACAAGTTATGTTTTTTCCTTCCGGTGATTTCTTTTGTTCCGCTTCATAACGGTTGCACTGTTCTATCAAGTTGCGGATGCGGAGCAAAAGGATTTCTTCTTTGTGTTTCCGTTCCATCTCCTTCCGGGTGCGGTGTATGTAGAGGCGGATACTTGCCGCAATGATGGCGATTGACAAGACTATATAGATGACGTATGCAACGCCGGTTTTCCACCAGGGAGCATGGACTGTCAGGCTTATCCGGGCCGTTTGCTCTTCATTCCAATGCTTTCCATCGTTAGAGGCCATTACCTTGAAGGTGTAGCTTCCCGGTGGCAAGTTGGTATAGGGAGCTTGGAGAATGCCGTTGCTCTGCTTCATGTTGCCGGCGGTTACCCATTGTGCGTCGATACCTTCCAGCTGATAGCGGTAATGGGTGTGCTCGCGGTTGAAGTAATTCAATGCGGAGAACTCGAGAGTAAGGAAGTTCTGGTTGTGGCTCAATGATATTTCTTTCACATAAGGAGAGGCTTCGGGTAGTATAGTCCGGTTTTCATAGCTTCTGCCCGGGAGGATGCATTCTCCATGCACATGGATTGCCGTGAAAACCGGTGGATAGGGCAGACTGGAAGATGGGGGCTCCGGATTGGGGGAAAAGATGTTGCATCCGTCGGCGTCTCCGAAATAGAGCGTTCCGTCATGTGACACGAATGCCGCTTCCGAACCGTACTCCCCTTGTAGCTCTTTGGGCAGGGTGGATGCTTCTACCGGTATGAGTATCCGGTTGCCGTCTTCCTGCGGGTCGAGCTTATAGATAGCTGTCCGGTCCTTTATGAATATGTTGCCGTCCCGGTCTTCCGTAAAGTTTGCTACGGCTGTATTTCTTTCAAGTGATAGGGGGAAATCCTTCTTGTCTATGTGGATGTGCTTATATAAGGCCGGATGGTAGTACAGCAATCCTCTGTTGAATGTTCCGAGCCATAAAGCTCCTTGCCGGTCCTGGAAAATCGTACTGATTTCTGTAGCAAGGACGTTGCCCTTTCGGGTCCTCAAGGTGGGCATGTAGTGGCGTGTCCTCTTTTCGGGGTCAATAATCCAAAAGCCACGGATGCAGCTGATGTATGCTTTCTCATCTGCGGAGATCATCAGTGTATTGAGGGTATACTCTGTTTCCATCAGCTTCTCCCATGCTCGCTTATGGAGGTCGAAATGGAAAAATCCTCCTTTAGAGCCGTTGCGCAGTTGATAGAACCCGTTTTTTCCTCTGAGTATGAGGGAGGTGTTTTGGAACTTCTCTTGTTCCGTCCGGGGATATGCGGCAATGTCATACTGTTGTTTTCCGTTTTTTACATCATAGCACACGATTTCTCCCGTGTCATGGAACAGATACAGAGATTCTTCGTCTGCAGTCAGGTCTTGTATCGTTCCCCGGTCTTCAGGCAGTTTCAATCGGAAGGAAAGTTCCGGCTGTAACAGCTCGCCATGGCTGATTACCCAGACAAGCCCCCGTTCGTCCGCAAACAAATCCTCTATGGGATGCTGCATGCCTTTCTGTTGAAAGACGGAGTCCAGGTTGGCAATGTATCGCTCGTTATGGAGATTGATGCACATCAGCCGTTGGTAATCCTTTATCCACAAGAGGGAATCGCCGCTCAGATAGACATGGTAGAAGCCCTTGTATTGTTTCAGCGGATATATATCTTCGGGGGTGGGCTGCAGGGAGGTGAAGTTGGCTCCATCATACAGATTGACGTTCCGGGTGGTGGTAAATACCATTCTTCCGTCCGGAAGTTGGAGGATATAGCGTATCTGGTTATCACTCAGACCGTGCGAGGTGTCAATGGTAGTGAATAGAAAGTTATTGGCAGAGCTGGGAAATGCCATGCTGAGACATAATACCAACACTACCATGAACTTTATATCTGTTGGATGGATTTTTCCCATCTTTATTTTCCCCCTTTCCAGATACTGATAATTTTTTTGCCTATTGCCAAAATATTCAGCAGTGATACAGCAAAAAATAATAGGCAACCGGTCAATATGCATGGAAGCAGTGAACCGCTCTCCAGTTGCGGGAAGAGGTTTTGGACTACTTCTATATAGTAACTGCGTACCCATGCCACGCAGCCGATGGCGAGGAGCAGTACCAGTACATTCAGCCCTACTGTCAGTATATAATAAGGCGTGGCTACCCGCGTCGGGCTATATCCTATCAGCAGCAGGTTTTCCAGTTTTACCGTATTCTTTTGGAGAAGCAGGAAGATACTCAGCATCAGGATGTAGAATGACAGAATGCTGATGAACAGTCCTACTCCCATGACAATAGCTGTAATGAGGCGCAGGAAATAAGTTGTCTTTCCGGCATCCAGATTGTTGCCTTCGGTTTCGTAATTCTTTTGCTGGAAATAGTCGGTGATGGCTGTGTCGGTAGGATTCTTCACTTCCACAATAAGTCGGGACGGTTCAGCTTCTTTTTCCGGTGCAAAATTCTTGTTGGCCCAGTCCATGAAGGATTGGGGGACGAGAATGGTATTCAGCCGGTTGGAGAATCCTACAATGTTGCCTTTATATTGTTCCACACGTCCGTTGCCCCGCATCATGATATCCATCTGTACCAGACTCATCAAACCTTCGGAGAGTTTCGGCAGACTCCGGCTTTGTGCAAAGCCAAAGTTATAGAGGTTCAGATAATTGCGCGGAACGATGATGGGAATTATCCGGGTATCTTCATCAAAATGCCATTTGTCCAGACTGACATCCACATATTCGTCGGGTACAGACTCGAAAAACATCTCTGTCGACAAGCGGATACCGGCTTCCTGCATACCGAGTCCGGCAGAGACTTTGAACAAGGAAGGAGTGAACGCGCCTACCCCTTTGGTGAAAGGTTGGGCTTTCAGGTCTTTTATCTCATCTTTGGAGAAGGTATTGCTTTTCCCGGCAAAGCTGCCCAAAGTACTGATTTTCTTGGTAGCAATGATATAATCCTTCTTCATGAAACTGTCCCCTTCCGTAAAAACGGGAAGGACATCACGATAGAATTGTACGCTCAGCAATACAATCATCATGCCGAAGAGATTGGCGAGGAAAAAGCCTGCCAACTGTCCGACACTGATGTGCTGGCGGAGAAGTTTCCAAACAAGTCGGTTCATATTAGCCACATTTATAATTGATAAATTTCATCATAATCCAATTCCAGATGTTTGCCGATGGAAGTCACTATGATTCCCGCTCCTTGGCGGCTGGCTTCTTCTGTCAGCAGCCTGCCCATGATTGTTCCGTTCTCGTCATCCAGATGGCTGATGGGTTCGTCCAGGAAGATGAAGTCGAAAGGCTGGCAGAGGCTGCGGATAAAGGCGACTCTTTGTTGCTGGCCGAAAGATAGCTTCCCGGCTTTTTCGTTTACCTTGTCGGCAATGCCGATTGCCTCGAATAGGGTAAGGACTTCTTTCCTTTTTTTGAAGTTGGTAAGCCGGTTCTTCAGTTGTATGTTCTCGATGGCGGTAAGTTCGGGAAAGATACGCAACTCCTGAAAAAGAATGCTGAGGGAGTGTTTGCGTATATCTGTCCAGTCATTGACGGAGAGTGAACGGATATTGAGCTCATCAAAGTTGATGATTCCCTGATAATCGTTGCGGTAACCGTAAACATAGCTGCAAAGCGATGATTTTCCGGTGCCCGAAGCGGCTTCTATGAGATAACGTTTCCCTTTGTGGAACGTAATGTCCCGATGCCATACGTCTGAGGTAATGGCATCACGGTCGGCAAACACTTGAGGTAGTGTTTGCCGTAGGTGAATCCTATTCATGAGTGGTATTAATCCTTAATCTCTAATCCTTAATCCTTAAATTACATTCCTGCAAACTGCTTGATAAAGTCCACAATCTGTTTCAGTGCATTAACATTCTTGTTCTTCAGCTGCAGGGTGACGGTTGCCTTGTCCTCGTTGCCGACAGCTTCCAGATACGAGATATTGCCGAGCAGCGAGTAATAGGTGCTATACTCTTGTCCGCCAAATCCAGCTAGCATTTTTACAACGGGCAGGTCAAGTACGGCTTCCGCATTGATGACAAAGGCTGTGCGCTTGCCTTTCAGACTGGAAGCGAAGTCCGTCTCTTTGGCAGACGGGTCAGCGGTCTTGCATGCATTCTTATACAGCAGTTCGTCATTGGTGGCGTACATCTGTTTGTCTCGTATGCCGAAGAATATGTTGATAGCGCGTGATTTATAGACATATTCATTCTCATTCAATTTCACGATGTCTTCGCCGCGTTTCAGTCCCAGTTCGGACTTTTTCTCATAAAGGGCTTTCAAGGGAGCGTCGTTCTTTACGCTGGCATAGGCCAGGAAAGAAGGATTGCTGTTCATGGTTACATTGATAAGGCCTATGGTCAGGTCGTTGTGGAAAGCACTGAACAAGTCTTTTACTTCAGCGGCTTTGGTAATGGAGAAATCGTTGCGGAACTGCTCATTCTCTTGCAGCACATTGTAGAACTCTTCTCCATTGATACCTATGCTGAATAGCGCCAGGGTAGATTTTGGGAAATACTTCAAGAACGTGTTTTCGATGGGACAAGTACTTTTGATTTGCTTTTCGAAAAGTGCTTTCAATTCTGTGTTCTCGGTATAGCTCTCTACTTTCAGTTCTATTTTCCCTTTTTCGAAGGAGAGACTTCCCAGCATCTTCAAGTCTTTCAGGTCGATATTGTGGGATATTCCGTAATTCAGCGGATTGGCGTATGCACTCAGCAGGCTGGAAGGAGAGATGAGCATATTGATGTCTCCATCCTGCTTTTGCATTTTCTTGAAAGCGGTGTTACTGTTGATGCTGTTTTCTCCGGTCTGTTTCAGCAAGGCGGGAATTCCTTCTTTGACTTTTTCCAGTTGCGATGTGCCGGTGTAGTTCACCACCATAAGCGTGGTAGGAGTGAAAGCGAGCAATGCCCGCTTGTTGATTTGTGCAAAACTGTAACCGTCCGCTTCTGCCACATGGCTGATTATCTGTTCTTTCTCCGTAACTTCCAGAAGCTTCAGCAAATCATCCTCACTTTGAACCTTGGCTACCATGGTGGTGTAGGGGAACGAGGGAGCATTGAAGACATAAATCGGCGCATTGACGTCCACTCCCGATTTGGCAGGGTCTTTCAGTACAGCCTCCAATTGTTGGAAAGTAGCTGTATTCATATCGCTTTTCAAGGCATCTGTCAGCTTTTGCAGTGCTTCTTTAGTCTCTTTATCTTTGGTACCGGCCTTGTCTGCCAATGATTTTAAATTGACAGCGATGACTTGCGAGGCATCGGAAGGAATAACGTTGGTGTATTCTGGCTTTTTGGACGAACAAGCGCTTATCAGCACGATGAGCATTGCCAGTACTGAGAAGTGGAAGAATAGGTTCTTTTTCATATAGTTTTTGTTTTAGTGAGTATCATTGATTCTGTAAATTGAGGATGTGGCAGGCAACCAGTGCCGCCGTCTCTGTACGCAACCTTGATTTTCCCAAGCTGATGGGGATAAAATCGTTTTCCGTCGCCTTCCGGACTTCCTCTTCGCTGAAGTCTCCTTCAGGACCGATTAGTACGAGAGCGTCCTCTCCGGGATGTACCATATCCTTCAAAAGCGGTTTTTCGCCTTCATAACAGTGGGCGATGAATTTCTGACCCGGAAAAGGCTGTGTGATGAACTTGTTGAAGTCTGTCATTTCATTCAGTTGGGGCAGGCGTGCCTTGAGCGACTGCTTGATGGCAGAAACCAGAATTTTGGAGATGCGCTCCGTCTTGATGACTTTCCGTTCCGAGAAACGGCAGTTCAGGAATGTCAGTTCATCAAACCCTATTTCCGTCGCTTTCTCGGCAAACCACTCAGTACGGTCCATGTTCTTGGTAGGTGCCATGGCAATGTGCAGATGACCTTTCCACAAGGGGGCTTGCGGAAGGGTTTCCAGAATATTCACCAGGCAGCGTTTGTTGGTAGCCGTACTGATTTCGGCGCGATAGAAGCAGCCCTTTCCGTCTGTCAGCATAACCTCGTCGCCTGCTTGCAGGCGTAAGACCCGTACGGCATGTGCTGCTTCCTCTTCGGGCAGTTCTGCGTGGGTCTGTATGTCGGGAGTATAGAATACGTGCATGTTACAAATTGTTTTTGAGTTGGTTGATTTGGTCTCTTATCTGTGCGGCTCGTTCGTAATCCTCTTCTTCGATTGCTTTCTGCAGGGCTGTTTTCAATATGCCTATTGTGTCTTCCTGCAACAGTTCGTCTTTGTCCGGCTCGCTGCCTCCCATAGGGTCGGTGGTGCTTTCGCCGGTTTTCAGACATTCTGTTTCGAGAATCTCTTCGTAGACAAAGATAGGAGCATTCATGCGCAATGCCAGGGCGACGGCATCGCTGGTACGGGCATCAATCCGGAGAATAGTCTCTTCGGCTTTCATGTAAAGGTAGGAGTAGAATACTCCGTTGTCTACTTTATAGATAAGAATACGCATCAGTTTTACACCCAGCACCTCAAGAACGGAAGCAAATAGGTTATGCGTCAGCGGACGGGGCGGTACAATACCTTTCATCTCGATGACCATAGCTTGTGCTTCGGTGGCACCTATAATAATCGGAAGCTGGCGCTCGCCGCCCGCTTCACCCAGTACCAGGGCATAGGCGCCCACTTGCGCCTGGCTGTTGGAAATGTTTAGTACTTGTAGTTCTATCTTCTTCTTATTCATACCTATTAAATCAACCTGATTCTCAATCAGTTTTTCTCTATTTTCTCCGGATTATGCTTATAGCGGAATACTATTCCAAATAACAGACCAATGACTAAGGCATATCCTGCAAAGATAAACCATACCGGTGTCCAGTCGCGGCTTACCAGTCCTCCGCCTTCGGCATATACCGAGAAGGCATCCACCACGGCTCCGCTGGCATAACCTCCGATGATGGCTCCCACACCGTTCGTCATCATGAAGAACAAGCCTTGTGCGCTGGCACGGATACTGGGATGTGCTTCCATTTCTGTAAACAGCGAGCCCGATACATTAAAAAAGTCAAATGCCATGCCGTAGACAATCATCGAGAGAATGAGCATCCAGAGTCCGCTTCCCGGGTCTCCGAGGGCAAAGAGCCCGAAACGGAATACCCATGCAAACATACTTATTAACATAACACGCTTGATTCCGAAATGTTTCAGGAAGAAGGGGATGGCAAGGATAAACAGCGTCTCACTCATTTGCGAGATGGAGAGCAGGATGACGGAGTGTTTTACACCGAACGAATCTGCATATTCGGGTATGGAAGCAAACGAACCCAGGAAAAGGTCGCCGTATGTGTTTGTTATTTGAAGGGCGGCTCCCAGCAGCATGGAGAACAAGAAGAAGATAGCCATCTTCTTGCGCTTGAACAACACCAGTGCATCCAGTCCGAAAGCAGAGAGCATCGTTTTTCCTTCGCTGCGCATGGGGGGGCAGGCTGGCAAAGTGAAAGCATAAAGTCCCAGCATGGCTGCCGATATGGCTGCCACATAGAGCTGTGCCGAACTTGCCTTGAACCCGGTGAGGTCCACAGCCCACATGGCACAGATAAAGCCTACCGTTCCCCATACACGGATGGGGGGGAAGTCTTTCACCAAATCCATTTTATATCTTTCCAGCGCATTGTAGGACACGGTGTTAGCCAGGGATAGCGTGGGCATGTAAACAAGCATGTTGAGCAGCATGGCCCAGTACATGTGAGTGTACGTAGTGGCAGTGGAAGCATAAATCAGAGCACCGGCACCGATGAGGTGAAGTATGCCGTAAAGGCGTTCGGCGTTTATCCATTTGTCAGCGATGATACCGGTCAGTCCGGGCATTATCAGTGAGGCTATACCCATGGTTGCAAAGATTGCTCCGATTTGTCCGCCTTCAAAATGTAACGTACCGCCCATGTAACCACCTAATGAAATCAGCCATGCTCCCCAAACGAAGAATTGCAGGAATTGCATGGCAGTGAGTCGGAATTTGATGCTCATAATATTAGCTTTTTATGTTTTGAATTATGTAATAGATGCAAATGTACAATGAGACTAGGAGAAAAACAAGTTCTGTACGGCTTTTTCTTCAACGAAAGAGATTAATGAGGGATGGGTTTTGGGAAGGAATGTATTATAAAAAAAGAAGGGTATCTATCCCAGACACCCAATCTTTATTAACCTTAAATCTAATACCATGAAAAACACAGTGCAAATATACACGGTTTATGTTATATAACATGCTGTTTTGGCGTATTTCTGCTTTTTATTAACTCTATTTAAGAAAAGCAGGCTAACAAAGCCTGCTTTTTCCTTTATTCTACATATAGAACCAGTCCTTTCAGGTATTCCCCTTCCGGATGATAGATGCTGACCGGGTGGTCGGCAGGTTGCGTCAGTTGGTGCAGGATGCGTACGCTGCGGCCGGACATGGCAGCGGCTGTGAACACGGCGGTGCGGAAGTTTTCTTTGCTGACGGCTTGCGAGCACGAGAAAGTGAAAAGAATACCTCCGGGCTTGATTTTTTCGAAAGCCTTGACATTGAGTTTGCGGTAGCCTTGCAGGGCATTGCGCAGAGCATCGCGGTGCTTGGCAAAAGCAGGAGGGTCAAGAACTATCAGGTCGTATTGGTCGCCCATGCGGTCAAGGTATTTGAAGGCATCTTCTGCATAGGCGGCATGGCGGGTGTCACCCGGGAAGTTCAGTTCGATGTTCTTGTTGGTCAAGTCGATGGCTTTGGCGGAGCTGTCCACGGAATGCACCAGTTTGGCGTCTCCACGCATAGCATATACGGAGAAGCCGCCGGTATAGCAGAACATATTCAGTACGCTGCGGCCTTTGGCATAACGTTCCAGTAGCGAACGGTTCTCGCGTTGGTCTACGAAGAAACCGGTCTTTTGGCCTTTCAGCCAGTCGATGTGGAACTTCAGGCCGTACTCCATGGCTACATTGTCCGTGCTACCGCCTTTCAAGAAACCATTCTCCGGATAGAGGTCGGCCTTGAAGGGAAGGGTCGTCTCCGATTTGTAATAGATATTGTCAATCTGGTTGCCCATCACTTCGGTAAGGGCATCGGCAATGGCCATGCGGTCGAGGTGCATGCCGGCAGAATGTGCCTGCATCACTGCGGTGCGGGCATAAATGTCGATAACAAGCCCCGGCAGGTTGTCTCCCTCCCCGTGCACCAGGCGATAGGTGTTGTTTGTCGGGTTTCCGGCTATGCCGATACTGCGGCGCATGTCGTATGCTATGCTGAGTTTGCGTTTCCAGAAGTCCGCATTGATTTCTTCGTCTTGGCGGAAGGTCAGTACGCGTACGGCGATACTGCCAATCTGAAAATGCCCTTTGGCTATGAATTCCTTTTTGGATGTATAGATTTCAACTACTTCCCCTTCTTCGGGCTCTCCGTCGAAATGTGCGATGGCGCCGGAAAACACCCACGGGTGAAAACGCTTTAATGACTCCTCTTTATTGGGTTTAAGGTATACTTTGTACATATATATAATGTGATTAATGTGGTAATGTGATAATGTGCATTACATTACCACATTATTATTGGCTTCTATCTCAAAATCTCCTGTCCGTTTCAGTTCTTGCAGCTTGTTGTAGATGTTGAGGCATGCCCAGGCATCGGTGGCGGCATACAGTTTCTGCGGTTCGGTCAAGGTTTCGGCTTCCCAGTTGGAAAGGCGCTGGCTTTTCGAAATCTTTTCCCCGAAGAGGATGGCATATATCTTTTGCAGGCTTTTATCCTGGATGCCGAAAGCGCGGACGTATTCCTGCAATTCAATGCACGCATGTTGTTCGAAAGGAGCACGCTTGTGCAGCATCATGAAGTCATCCCGCAAGGAAAGGCCTACTTTCGTTACACTTGGGTTTTCCAGCAATGTGATAACCGGCAGAGTCAGTCCCGTCAGGTTGAGGCGGAACAGAAAGCAATGTTCCTCTGAGGAAATCTGCAGCAGGGCCACCTTGTGTATCTGTCCTTTTGTGAACGATGGACGGGTTTCGCTGTCTATGCCCAGCAACGGGCAGGACTTCAGATAGGCGACTGCCTTCTCCGCTTCCCACGGTGTCTGTACGACATGTATCTGTCCCGGAAAGGCGGCTTTGGGCAGGTCTTTCACTGTTTCTTTATCTATTGTTCTTTTGATAACCATAATTTAATATTCAAAGTCTGCGGTTTCCTCCTCTTCATCCTCGCCTTGCGCATACTTCACCTCGTGCAGGGCACGCAGGGTGTTGACAAGCTTTTGTCCCCAATGGAGGCGGAAGTTTTCCTGGCAGATGGCAAGCGAATCGTTCATCGTCTCGTTGAAACCCAGCTGGAATACGAAGATAAAGTCCTTGATGTCCTGGTATATGTCGGCCAAGTCTTCGGAAATGTTCCTGGTGATGGGCTGGTCACTATACTTCATGTCGGATACGAATACGTCCAGGTAGTCGTCTTTCTCGGCTAGGATATTGGCGAGGTTCATGCGGAGTACCTCATAGGTCTCTTCGGTGACGAATGTTTCCGGCGCCTCGTCTCCTATGGTTTCGCACTCGGGCAGCATGGAGGCCTTCAGGTAGAGCAGCGGAAGTATTTTTAAGGAGGTATCGACGAACGCGGAACGTTTCACCCCTTCCGCTTGTTCCAGAAACTTGCAAAACTCGGCGGCTACGGTCACAAACTCTACGGCATTCCGGTCGAATATCACTTGACTTTCTTTTTTCATATCTTCTTGATTTGAAACGCAAAGATAGCGCAAACCGAAAGTAGAAGCAAATTAATTGGCAGGATTATTCTTTTTTCACTACATGATATTCTGTTCCTCTTGTCTTCCGGCGGCTGCTGATGCCCAGTTTGTGGAGTGCACGTCCGAACAGAGCCACTTTATTGATGGACAGCCGGTCTTTGGTCTTGGTTTGCAAGAAGGAGAGAATCTCCATAGGGGTCATCCAGTCTCCTTCCTCTTCATTTTCGGCGGGATGGAAGTGGCAGAGGAAGAGCTGTTCCAACGGTGTGGGCTGTTCAAACTCCCGGTTGGTCTGTTTCAAGATGGCTTCGTCGGAATCGTCCAGCCAGTAGCGTTCACCTTTGGCTATGGCATCCATGGCTTGTGCGTAGAGTTGCCGGTAGTTGATGGTGACATTGGTATGGATGGGGCCGGTGACTTCGATGCAGATGAAACGGCGGCTGCCGCTGGGGTCTGTCAGCAGGTCTTTCTGGTTGCTGGTGGCTATAAAGGAGGCGTAGCGTCTTATTTCCTGGATGGCGGTGCCGTAAGGCTTGCGCAGGTTTGCCACGGGTTTCTGCAGCAGATGCTTTAGAAAACCTTGCTGATTGACGCTGATTTGGTCGAATTCGTCGATGTTTATCAGGAAAAAGCGGCCGAGGCTCCGCTCTGCGTCCTGCTTGCTTTTGAAGTCGATACTGTCGGTATATCCGAAGCGCAGTTCGGGTGGCAGCAGGATGCGGCAGAAGGTACTTTTACGATAGCCTTGGGCTCCGACCAGTAGGGGAGACGTGTTGTTTCCATGCTGACGGTCGATGTTTTGCCAGTGCGCCGTCATGCTGAGAAACCAGCGGTAGAAGAGTTCCCGCCAGTACGGATTGTTGCAGGGGACGAGGTCGGCCAATGCGCGGATACGGTCCTTGCCGTCCCAATGTCCGGTGCTGTTCAGATATTCTTCGATGGGGTTGTACAAGGGAATGGCGTCCGAGTTGAGGTAGCGTGCCACATCTCTGTCCCATACGCTGATTCCTTCTTTCAGGGCATTCTGTCCGATACTGCTTCTTACCCGCTGGTCGGCAGGGCGGAAATGGAAGTGTATGGAGTCCCGTTGGCGGAATTCCAATTCTCCCAGTACGGTGTTCCAGCGGAACTCATAGCGTCTGTTCATGAATTCTTCCAGGCGGAAGGCGGTGATTTGGTCGCGGGTCATGCTGCTGCGGGTGCCGAAGCCTTTGCATTCGCGGTAGAGGTTGTGCAGGGTCATGCGCACCAGTTGTTCATCCGCTTCGCGGTAGTAGTGCATCATGACTTGACGTACTGCCTCTTCTTCGGGAATGCCGGCTTTGTAGCAATGCCCGGCAAGCAGGTAGAGCAGGGGGCGTAGGTCATCGCCCCGTTTCCAGTTTTCCAGCTCTTCGAAGGTACGGTTCAGGGCGGCTTCGAAGAGGATGGAGAAGGTTTGGGAGGCCGGATAGCCGGGGGCAATGCGCATCAGCGGGTTTGCTTCGGTCTGTTTCCGTTGGCCGAAGGTGGGCTCGTCGGGCACGGACAAAGGCTGTTCCAGACAGAAAGGGACGGCAGACGGATTGTAATAGGGACGGTCATCGAGCGTCATGCGGCAGCTTTGCTCCACGGCAGGTTCTTTCAGTGTGACGGGGTAGGGGAGCAGGGGCTGGTAACAGTTTACGGCGAGCCGGTAGGCAGCGGTATGAAACAGCCTGATTTTTTCTTCCTGCCTGGGGCGCGAACCGTCGGGGGTGGCAAACAGTACCCATATTTTTACGCTTCGTCCGCTGCTTCCGCAAAAGGCGGCAAAAGTTTGCGGCAGCAGGGCCGCCTGGCGCTTTACTTGCTCCACTTCCACGGCATTGGCCAGGTGGTTGACTTCAATCTGTACCAGTCCGTTGTAGGTTTTCAGGTATCTTTCCCCCTCTTTGCTGCGGGCATATTCTGCGGCAGGGCAGATGCGTGGTAGTTTGTCTATGCAGGGGTAGTGTCCGTTGCTTCCGGTGATGTGGGGAATGAGGCTGCGCAAGGCGGATATGTGTCCGGCTTTGTTCTCGGTTTTCATCTTCTCCATCAAGGTGTCGCTGGGCCATGTGCTGAATGTCTCTTTGCCGGTTTCACGAGCGGTGCGTATAAGGGTAAGTTTCATGGGGTGCTTGCTGTATTAAAGTCCGCAAAGCTACTGAAAAATGACGGGACAGCCGAGGAAAAGTGGAATTATGATGAAACTTCTCATATTTATTCCGGCTGTACGTCGTAATCCGACTGGTTTTTCACGCCGACAATGTCTTGCTTCCTCACCTCGGTTGTTAATATGTGCTGCAACTGCTGTGAGGTCAGCGTCTCGGTGGGAGAGAACTCAGCCGACTTCATATAGTTTAAAATGGCATTGCGCAGCTGACCTCCTTCCGGAGTGTGGCGAATTGCTTCGAGGTTGCTCATACAAACCAATACCTTACCGTTGTCTACGGCAAATTCGAACAGCAAGCCTAACTTGTGGTTCCGTTCCACATTGTCTACTACTTGGATAAGCGGCTTGTATTCGTGGCGTGTAGCGTTCAGAATAAAGGGGCGGGCATGGCGTACGATGCTCCACCATTGCCAGTTGCTATGGCACTCGGTGGGGAACTGCCGGAACAAGGGATGTTTCTCGTCCATCAGCAAGGAGAGGGTGCCCGGCGAAACTTCGCGGCCGGCGTTTTCCGAAATGCTTTTGAACATGGCATAGTTCCAGTAGTCAGGAGTAAAAAGTCCACCTACACTCTGTTCTTCAATGGCTTTGTGGTCGGGTATAAGCAGTATCTTCCCTCCTTGGCTCAGTCTCTTTCGCGCCTCGTCATCCAAGGACTGACAGATGAAGATGTCCGCTTCGCTTTCCAGTGTCCGG
This sequence comes from Bacteroides sp. AM07-18, assembly GCF_003602695.1. Lineage (NCBI taxonomy): Bacteria > Pseudomonadati > Bacteroidota > Bacteroidia > Bacteroidales > Bacteroidaceae > Bacteroides > Bacteroides sp. AM07-18. The sequence goes on along the minus strand of NZ_QTLM01000010.1, from coordinate 63,112 downwards.
TCGGGGTATACCCATAAGTTATAATAGTTATGATAATTCCCGGTGGTCAGTGTCAGTCGCAATTGGGCAGGCTTGTCTATTTCGGTAAGGGTGCTTTTCAACTCGCCCACCTGCATTACTTTTCCTTGCTCTACATGGGCGGGGACTTTGCCTTCGCGAACAAAAGTTACGCTGTCACTCAGGCTTTCCAGACGCCAGCATAATGCATCAGACCATGGTTGCTCTTCGTAATTTGTCAGGGCGAGTCCTATGTTCAGCTCTTCTTTGTTGCTGTAACAGTAGGTGTCCATAAGCGCCAGCGGTACCACCGGAGCACAAAAGCCGCGGAATGTTTCGGGAGTGACAATGCCTTTGCTGTCCATGAAAGCATCCAGAATGCCTACCAGTGCCGAGCCTTGTCCGGGAAAGTCTTGAAGGTCGAGCATCTGGAATCCGCCTAAACCGGCAGTGCGCAGGCCGTATTCAATATCAGCCTTGTAGCATTCGACGGCAAACCGGCCGGTGGCCTGATGGAATGCGTCAATCTGGTTCTGCAGTCCATTTTCATTGAGCCGGTCACGGAATATCTCCAAGTTATATGGATGCAATACGCCGGTGTATTTCTCCAACTCCTTGTAGTCGGGATAAATTTGGAACTGTCCGGTTTCGTGACTGATGACCGGTCGGGGAGATTTCGCTATGGCAGCAGTATAATCCGCACGGGTATTGGGACGGGTGTTGTTCAAGATACCTCCCTTTTCGGCATCGACAAAGGCAAACGAACTGCGTACGTGCGTTGTATAGCCTTCGCCTCCTCCTACCCGGCAGGTTGTCAGATAATCTTCACCGTCTATGGCACCTCCCCAACCCAGGAAGTTGTTGGAACCGAACGAATAGAGATGGCGGTTGTCATGTTTTCTGAATCCGTCCAGCCAATTGCGCATCAGGTCAACGTCGCCACCCAACTCGTTGCCCAGTCCCAACATGGTGAATGAGGGGTGATTGCCCATGTAGTCGAGGGTCATATAGGCTTCGTTCAGCAAGAAGTCATTCAGGCGATGGTTGTCCGGTGAAATGCTTCCCCATAAAGGCAACTCGGCTTGGAAATAGATACCCTCGATGTCGGCAGCGGCAAAAGCGGCGCGGGGCGGGGTGTAGGAATGGCAACGGTAGTAGTTGATGCCATAGCTCTTGGCTGTTTGAAAAACTTTTCGCCAGGACTTTACATCCATCGGCGCATATCCGGTAAGTGGGAATACGCAAGCGTCGTGTTTGCCGCGCAAGAAGGTCTTGAAGCCGTTTATGGTGAACTGAGTACCTTCGGTGGCAAAGTCGCGCATGCCGAAATCTGTTATTATATTGTCTTTGCCCTCGTTTGTGGCAAGGGACACGTTCAGTGCATAAAGTGTGGGGTGGAATTCGCTCCATGTCTGCATTCGGTTCCCCATGTCGAGCACCAGTTCTATCTTATTTTCGCCTTTGCTCAAGCCGACTTGTTTTTCCATGTCCGGCAACCGGTGTTCTTGTTGGGTGTTCCACGTCTTGGCGGAAAGGGCCACTATGCCCGATTGCTCCGAATCGCTGTATATGTTTACATGGATGCGGGCCTTTTTCTCCTTTACAGACGGGTAGACTTGTACCTGCTTGAGATAGGTGTGCGGGGTCGCTTCGATGTAGAAATCGCCCAGAATGCCGTTCCAGTTGGTTTGTGTGCCGTCGGTCCAGGCATGCGAGCTTTGGATTTCGGCTGGTACGGAGCTGGGGGAATTGTCAATGCGTATCTTTATATGGTGGCTGCCGGGTGCCAAGGCCGGCAGGCTATAGCAGTGAGGTGCATAGATATGTCCCAACGTGCCGACGCTGTCCCCGTCTATCCAGAGAGTACTGGGCTTTGTACGTTCCATGAAGAGTATCAGGCGTTTCCCTTCCATCTGTACGGGAATTTCAACATCTTTTTCATATTCTACGATGCCGGAGTAGGGATAAGTCCGTGTCAACTGGGAGGTTACATTGGTGGGATGCCTGCCGTCTCCCAACTTGTTTTCATCCGTCGTACCGGGCAATGTGCAGTTCCCTAATGAACTGTTCCAATTTCCTGATAAATCGATTCGTTCTCTTATTGTCTGGAATTCTTTTTTGTCTGTACATGATGCCAGACATGCCAATAAGCATAATACAATGAAATTTCTCATAAACTACCTGTTTTTCATGGCCGGTGATTGATTGACCGGTTGCAAATATAGGGCATTGCTCCCGTCTCTCTGTATACAAAATGTTTCCAATTATGTGACGGGATGTTTTTTATTGCTATCTTCATGCTTGATATTAGTGTTGTTGAGTGTTCGTCATTATAACCAATCTTTTCACCATACGTCGTTACTCTATTGATTTTTCCGTGTGCTGCAACCGGTAAAAGTTTTTCTGTCTTTCAATCTTGTTCTGCAGTTCCTCTTCGGTGGGCATATAAAGCATGCATTTGGATACTGTTACTAAATTGGAAAAACGGCAATTTGTGTAGGCGTAAATCTTGGAAAAGTGGCATAAATCCTTTATATTTGCAATGGAAAAGAGGCATAGTGTGATTATTGCATTTAATAATCGAATAAACAAGAATAGGTTATGATAAAAAGAAAGATAGATGATTACATTCGCAATTACTACGAAACTAACCGTAACGCCCTGCTTATTACCGGAGCACGACAAATAGGTAAGACATATTCCATTCGTCAGTTCGGTAAGACGTTTAAAAGTTTCATTGAAGTCAATTTCGTCGAGATGCCCGAAGCGGTGGATTTGTTCAAGGGAGCAAAGAGCAGCGGTGATATTCTGCTCCGTCTATCGGCAATCACCTCCGTGCCGCTCATCAAGGGTGAAACGCTCGTCTTTTTCGACGAAGTACAGCAATGTCCCGATATTGTTACGGCAATTAAGTTTCTGGTGGATGACGGTTCGTATCGTTACATCTTGAGCGGTTCGTTGCTGGGCGTAGAATTGAAAGACCTGCGCTCGGAACCGGTTGGCTACATGGGTGTAAAGGATATGTTCCCACTCGATTTCGAGGAGTTTATTTCGTGTGTGGGTATAAATGACGCCGTTATCGGGGCATTGCATGAGGCATGGCGGAATCGCACTGCCGTCGATGAGTTTGTCCACGGCAAAATTATGGAGCTGTTCCGGCTCTATCTTGTTGTGGGCGGTATGCCTGCGGTCGTGAGCAAATATCTCGAGAGTAACAACCTGCAAGAGGTGATGACTGTGCAGCAGGATATCATTCGTCTGTACAAACGTGACATCGCCCAGTATGATCCTAATAACAAACTCTACATCGAGGAGATTTTTAATCTTATTCCCCCTGAGCTAAACGCTAAAAACAAACGCTTCATACTGAAACGATTGAATGAGCACGCAAAGTTCGACCGGGTCGAGAACAGTTTTTTATGGCTGACGAACGCGGGCGTGGCGCTACCCGTCTATAATGTGGAGGAGCCGAAAATGCCGCTCCTGCTTGCACGTTCACGCAATCTGTTCAAACTCTTCCAAAGTGATATCGGACTGCTGGCCAGCCAATATGCCGAGGGCATTCAGATGCGGATTATAAAAGGTGATAAGGACATCAATTTCGGTTCAATTTACGAGAATGCCGTAGCGCAGGAGTTGGTGGCTCACGGCATTGTTCCCTACTATTACAACAACAAGAAGCGCGGTGAATTGGATTTTGTTATTGAGCTTGAGGGTAAGGTACTGCCTATTGAGGTAAAATCAGGTAAAGATTACGAGACACACCGCGCTTTGTCCAACATCATGGATTGCGAGGAATACGACTTCTCCGAAGCAGTTGTGTTCAACAACGGTAATCTACGCGTCGCAGGTAAGATTATCTATGCCCCGATCTATATGGCGATGTTCTTCGAGAAAAGCAATGTTGCTCCGACTTTTTATAAAGTGGATTTATCGGGACTGTAAAGTGTTCTATTCGGAAAATAATGCTTGCTATTGAAAAAGATTAGCATTCCTTTGCCAAGCCCCCTGCTTTTCATTATCTTTGCCTCTGTAGTTTGTAGTTGCGCACAGTCGTGGAATGTCTTTCTCATAGTTGTGAAGAAGGTGTATCACAAATATGAAGAAGGTAAACCACAGCTGTGCGCATCTTTTTTTGATAAGCTTTCAGCAGAAGGAAGAACGCTTCTTTGCGTAAGGAAGACCCATGCTCTGCCTAATGAAAGCCGGTACTTTGCATGAGCGAAACCTGCAGACAGCAACAGAAATGAATCTAAAAATGGAGGAAAGAATATGGCAATTTTATTTGATTGGTACGAAAACCCGAAAACGAAGGATAAACAAGGGGAAGAACTGACCCTGCATCCCCGGATTAAACTGAACGGCTCCACGACGACCGATGAGCTGCGCAGGCATATACAAGAATACTGCTCGCTGACCGAGACGGATGTACTGGCGGTACTCGATGCTTTGTCGCATTTTGTGGGACGCGAGCTGGGGGAGGGCAGGCAGGTACATTTGGACGGCATCGGTTACTTTGTTCCCACGCTGACCTGCACGGAACCGGTGACACTGGAGACAAAGCGGAAAAGTACTAAGGTGAAGTTGAAAAACATCACTTTCAGACCGGACAAGGCGCTGCGCAGTGAGATAGGAGTATTGAAGGTAAAGCCGCTGAAATTGCGGAATCTCACGAAAAAGAGGCTGACGGATGATGAGGTGAAGCAAAAAGTGGTGAACTATCTACGTAAGAATGAGTTCATCACCCGCAGTGTTGTACAGTCGATTTGCGGCATGACCCGCACGACTGCGACGCGGCAGATTCGTCGTCTTTGTGAGGAGAATGTGTTGGTGAACAAAGGGTTGCAGAAACAGCCGATTTATTTTTTGAAGGAAAAAGAGTAGGTTGATGCGTATAGGGCTTGCATGGATTGCGTCATGTAGGCAAAATCTGCCTGCATGCTTGCATGAGGTCTGCTTGCATGGCGCAATTTGTTGTAAATTAGTGCGATATGTCATTTCATGCAAGCATGTAAGTAAAACATGCGATAAAACTACAGTTGTAGATTAGGAATACCTATAATCGGCAGACGAGAAATTAAAGAATGAAAACAACGCGGCAGAAGGATAGTTTTTATTATTTTTGCAATCAATTCTCAATAGTTATTTAAAAAATATGGCAAAGAAAAATTCAACAGCTAAAGATACGGAGCTGTCACTCTCGTTTTTGGGGAAAGTGGCAGCGTTATTTAGAAGTGAAACGGTTCATTTCGTTATCGGCTTGGTGCTGGTAATCTTTTCGGTTTATTTGTTGCTTGCTTTCACATCATTCTTTTTCACGGGAGCGGCAGACCAGAGCATCATTGACGGAGGCAGTGCGCAGGAGCTGATTTCCACCAACAATGGGGTGAAGAACTACGCCGGTAGCCGCGGTGCGCAGTTGGCCAGCTATCTGATAAATGATTGTTTCGGCGTATCGTCTTTCTTGATTCTCGTGTTCCTGGCTGTGGCGGGATTGAAGCTGATGCGGGTGCGTGTGGTGCGCTTGTGGAAGTGGTTCATCGGCTGTTCGTTGATGCTGGTGTGGTTCTCGGTATTTTTCGGTTTTGTGTTTGTAGACCAGTACAAGGACTCTTTCCTCTATCTGGGCGGTATGCACGGATACAATGTCAGCAACTGGCTTGTGTCTCAAGTCGGTGTGCCGGGAGTATGGCTGCTATTGTTGGTAACTGCCATCTGCTTCCTCATCTATCTGAGTGCAAGGACTGTCATCTGGTTGCGCAGATTGTTCAGTCTCAGCTTCTTGAAGCGTAAGGAGAAGGCGGAAAGCGTGCAGGGTGAAACGCCGGAAGAGTTCAAGACCTCTTGGGGTGCAAAGGAAAAGGCGGCTGCTCCGACACCGGAAGCTGCGGAGCCGGAAAAGGTTCTTGAAAAGGAGGAGGAGATTGCTATAGAGGAAGAAGAGGACGAACCGCTGAATGAAATCACCCTTGACTTGGGTGGAAGTGATGGAAAGATAAAGCCTGCCAAGTCTGCGGATGAGGACGTTACCATGACTTTTGAGACTCCTGCACCGGAGCCGGTGCCCCCTTTTCGGGAACAGCCGGTAGAGAAGGAGCCGGCATTCCAGGTTGAAAAGGCCGAAGAGGAGGAGTATGTGGGAACGGAGAAGGAGCCGTACAATCCCCGTCTGGATTTGGAAAACTATCATTACCCCACAATAGACCTGATGAAGCATTACGATGACAATGGTCCGACCATTGACATGGTAGAGCAGAACGCGAACAAGGATAAGATTATCAATACTCTGCGTAGTTTCGGTATAGAAATCAGTACCATTAAGGCGACGGTAGGTCCTACGGTGACGCTGTATGAAATCACTCCCGAGCAGGGCGTCCGCATTTCGAAGATACGCGGTCTGGAAGATGATATTGCCCTCAGCCTTTCGGCGCTCGGCATCCGTATCATCGCTCCCATTCCGGGAAAGGGTACGATTGGTATCGAAGTGCCCAACTCCAATCCGAAGATTGTATCCGGTCAGAGTATTATCGGCAGCAAGAAGTTCCAGGAGTCTACTTACGACTTGCCCATCGCACTGGGTAAGACGATTACGAATGAAGTGTTTATGGTGGATTTGTGCAAGATGCCGCACGTGCTCGTTGCCGGTGCTACCGGTCAGGGTAAGTCCGTGGGGTTGAATGCCATCATCACCTCCTTATTATATAAGAAGCATCCGGCAGAGCTGAAGTTTGTGCTGGTAGACCCCAAAAAAGTAGAATTCAGCATCTACTCCGTAATTGAGCATCACTTCCTCGCGAAATTACCCGACGGGGAAGATGCCATCATTACGGACGTCACGAAGGTGGTGCAGACTTTGAACTCCATCTGTGTGGAGATGGATACTCGCTATGACTTGCTGAAAGCTGCCCATGTGCGCAATATCAAGGAGTATAACGAGAAGTTCATCAACCGTCGTCTGAATCCGGAAAAGGGGCATAAGTTCATGCCTTATATCGTAGTCGTTATCGACGAGTTCGGTGACTTGATTATGACAGCCGGTAAGGATGTGGAACTGCCCATCGCACGTATCGCCCAGTTGGCGCGTGCCGTGGGTATACATATGATTATCGCTACACAGCGACCGACAACAAACATCATTACGGGTACGATTAAGGCCAACTTCCCGGCGCGTATCGCCTTCCGTGTATCGGCAATGGTCGATTCGCGTACCATCCTCGACCGTCCGGGAGCCAACCAGCTGATAGGCCGCGGTGATATGTTATTCCTGCAGGGAGCTGACCCGGTGCGTGTGCAGTGTGCCTTTATCGATACGCCCGAAGTGGCGGAGATTACGAAGTTTATCGCCCGCCAGCAGAGTTACCCCACTGCTTTCTATCTGCCCGAATATGTGGATGAAAATGCAGGAGGTGATTTGGGGGATGTGGATATGGGACGTCTCGATCCTTTGTTCGAGGATGCAGCCCGTCTCGTTGTTATTCACCAGCAGGGTTCCACATCGCTCATTCAGCGTAAGTTTGCCATCGGTTATAATCGTGCCGGCCGCATCATGGACCAGTTGGAGAAAGCGGGGATTGTGGGACCGGCGCAAGGTAGTAAGGCGCGTGAGGTGTTCTGTATAGATGAGAGCGACCTGGAAATGCGGTTAAACAATTTGCAATAAGGAATGGTTATTTATAGAATGATGAAATTTGATAAGCTTTTACTTGGTGTGCTATTGCTGTTGTTTGCTGTGCCGATGTCGGCACAACAACCGGATGCCAAGAATATATTGGAGCGTACAGCCGAAGCCTTTCGGAAAGCGGGAGGGGTGAAGCTGGCGTTTACCGTGAACGAACAACAAGGCTCTTATGCGGGAGTTCTCTATCTGGAAGGTGAGAAGTTTGTGGTTGAGACCGAGGGAATGAAGACTTGGTTTGACGGACATACGCAGTGGAGCTATGTGGCTTCGGCAGATGAGGTGAATGTATCGGAACCTACGCAGGAGGAATTGCAGACTCTTAATCCGTATGCTTGGTTGTCCCTCTACAAGCAGGGATACAGATTGAAGTTGAGCAGTGTCGGTGGTAAGCAAGACAAGTCTGTTTATTACATCACCATGACTGCTGCCGACAAGAGAAAAGACCCTGAAAGTGTCTATCTGTTTGTGACAAAGGATACGTATCGTCTGCATCAAGTGGACTTGGCACCACGGGGGAGTAAGTATATGACTACTATCCTTATTGATAGCTACCAGACAGGACAATCCTATCCGGATAGTTTCTTTGTCTTTGACAAAAAAGCCTATCCTACAGCTGAAGTCATCGACATGCGCTAAATAGTAAATTGTAAATAGTCAAATAGTAAATAATATAATGATGGAAACAGAAAAAGTAAAATGTCTGATTATCGGTTCGGGTCCTGCCGGCTATACTGCCGCTATTTATGCAGGCCGTGCCAATCTTTCACCGGTACTTTATGCAGGATTGCAGCCCGGTGGCCAGTTGACAACCACTACTGATGTGGAGAATTTCCCCGGTTATCCCCAAGGTATCGGAGGTCCGGAATTAATGGAAGACCTGCGGAAGCAAGCCGAACGTTTTGGCGCAGATTTGCGTTATGGAGTTGCTACCGCAGCCAATCTTGCTGAAGCACCTTACAAGATTACGATTGATGACGAAAAGATGATTGAGGCTGAAACGCTGATTATTGCTACAGGTGCCGCTGCGAAGTATCTGGGGCTGGAGGATGAAAAGAAATATGCGGGAATGGGTGTCAGCGCTTGTGCCACTTGTGACGGTTTCTTCTACCGCAAGAAAACGGTAGCTGTTGTAGGGGGTGGAGATACTGCCTGCGAGGAAGCTGTTTACCTTGCCGGACTGGCTGCCAAGGTTTATCTGATTGTCCGCAAACCTTATCTTCGCGCTTCCAAGATTATGCAGGAGCGTGTGATGAAGCATGACAAGATTGAAGTACTGTTCGAACATAATGCCGTAGGCTTGTTTGGAGAGAACGGTGTGGAAGGTGTACATTTGGTACAGCGTATGGGTGAACCGGATGAGAAGCGCTATGATGTAGCTATTGACGGTTTCTTCCTTGCCATCGGCCATAAACCCAACTCGGATATTTTCAAACCTTATGTAGATACGGACGAAGTAGGTTATATCGTCACCGAGCCGGGAACACCGCGTACGAAAGTGCCGGGCGTATTCGCCGCCGGAGACGTTGCTGATCCTCACTATCGTCAAGCCATCACCGCTGCCGGAACTGGTTGCCAGGCAGCCATTGAAGCGGAAAGATATTTGTCTGCGAAAGGACTGATTTAGTGATTAGTGATTAGGGGTTAGGATGGCAACAATGTGTTTTTATTATGCTAACCCCTAATCGCTTATCCCTTGTCACTTATTCCTTATCCTATCTTGCTGATTTTCTTCAGCTTTTCTTCGTCTATGATTTTGATTTTACGCCCGTCGATGGTGATTAACCGTTCTGTGGCAAACTGTGACAACGTACGTATGGCGTTGGAAGTGGTCATGTTTGACAAATTGGCCAGATCTTCACGCGAGAGATAGATACTCAAGGTGGAGCCGTCTTCCTCCAAACCATAACTTTCTTTGAGGAATAGTAGGGATTCTGCGAGTCTTCCGCGGATATGTTTCTGCGTCAGGTTTACAGTGCGTTCATCGGCAATGCCCAAGTCAACGGACAATTGCTTGATGAAGAACATGGCAAGGTCGTTGTTTTGTGTGAGCAGAGTCATCAAGGCAGTCATGGGGATTTGGCAAACAAGAGACGGCTCGAATGCAGATGCTGCCGTGACATAGTCTGTTTTTGCAAAGTAAGGGCGGTAACCGAAATATTCGACAGGTTTAATCATACGGATAATCTGGCTTCTACCACCGACTCCGTCTTTATAGATTTTGACCTTTCCACTCAGCAGACACATCAAATGCGTAGGTGTCTCGCCTTCGCAATGGATGACTTCGTTTTTTTTGTAGTTCTGGAGTGTGAAGTGGTTGGCGAGGAATTCCCGTTGTTCGTCATTCAAGGGAGACCATATATCTGCAATCAACTCCGGAACATTAATATCAGACAAGTTTACTTTTACCATAACTGCTGCAAAACTGTGTTATACAGCACAAATGTAAAAAGAAAAAATTAAATATTGCACAAATATGACAAAAAGATGTCGTAGGGGGGGAGATGAAGGAAAATCTATATATTTACGATTAGACGATTTACGATTGAAGTTTGTATTGTTAAACAACTACTCATTAGCAGGTGGGTTTATGATTGTATGAGTAACTCCAACCGTAAACCGTCAAATCGTAAATCGTAGTAACTTAATTGTTTATCGTAGTATCTCTATCCCCCTCCCTACGGGGGAGGGGCTAGGGAGAGGCCTACTTTGTAAACAGCAGCTCCCTATATTTCGGAAGCGGCCAGATTTCATCATCAATTTCCATCTCAAGGTGGTCGATGTGGTCACGGATACTTTCCAGATAAGGGCGTACGGTTTCTTCGTAAGCGAAAGCCTTGTCTTTGTAGTTATCCATGTGGTTGGCTACTTTGCGGGCTTCGGTCATTTCGCGTACTTGTACCTTGATGGCTGTTACGCGCTTGGAAATTTCGCGTACAAGCTCTTTCCGGTCGGCACTGAGGACTTCGTATTCTTCGGGAGAGAAGGTCTCGCGCAGGCCACGGAGATTTTCCAGCAGACGGTTTTGGTAGATAACGGCAGTCGGTACGATGTGGTTGATGGCAAGGTCGCCCAGCACACGGCTTTCTATCTGTACCTTCATGGTGTATTTCTCCAGTTCTACTTCCAGGCGGCAGGCAAGCTCCGTTTCGTTGAAGATACGTTCGCCGATGAGTACGGAACGGGACTGGTTATCCATGTAGTGCATCAGGGCTTCGGGAACGTGGCAGATGTTGGTCAGCCCACGGCGGGCGGCTTCCTGCTTCCATTGTTCGGAGTAGCCGTCACCCTCAAAGCGGATAGGCTCGGAGGCGATGATGGTCTCTTTCATAATGCGGAAGATGGCTTCATCCTTGCCGACTCCTTCTTCCATCAGTTTGTCGATGGAGACTTTGAATTCGTTCAACTGGTTTGCCATAGCTGCATTGATGGCAATCATGGCGGCGGCACAGTTGGCGGACGAACCTGCGGCACGGAACTCAAAGCGGTTGCCGGTAAAGGCGAATGGAGAAGTACGGTTACGGTCGGTGGTATCCAGTAATATTTCGGGAATACGTCCGATGCCTAATTTCAGTGTTGTCTTTTCTTCCGATGTCATCTTGCTGCTGCTTATCTGGCGAGCTATCTCGTCGAGGATGGAAGACAGCTGTTTGCCCAGGAAGATGGACAGAATGGCGGGAGGTGCTTCATTGGCTCCCAGACGGTGGCTGTTTCCGGCACTCATGATGGAGGCGCGCAGCAAGTTCTGGTTTTTGTATACCATCATCAGTACGTTTACCAGGAAGGTAAGGAACAGCATGTTTCCTTTCGGATTCTTGCCCGGTGCAAACAAATTGATACCCGTATCGGTGCAAAGCGACCAGTTGTTGTGCTTGCCGGAGCCGTTCACGCCGTTGTAGGGTTTTTCGTGAAGCAGTACGGCGAAGTGATGCTTGCGTGCGATGCGTTTCATCAGATCCATCACAAGCTGGTTGTGGTCGTTGGCAAGGTTGGCATTCTCAAAGATAGGCGCCAGCTCAAACTGGTTGGGAGCTACTTCGTTATGGCGGGTCTTGACCGGGATACCCAGTTTGTGACATTCGATTTCCAGTTCTTTCATAAAAGCTGTGACACGTGGGGGGATGGAGCCGAAATAGTGGTCCTCCAGCTGCTGGTCTTTGGCCGAGGAGTGTCCCATCAGGGTACGTCCGGTCAGACAAAGGTCCGGGCGGGCATTGTACAGTGCCGAGTCGACGAGGAAATATTCTTGTTCCCAGCCTAAATTGGTATAAACGCGTGTGATATTCTTGTCGAACAACTGGCATACGTCTGTCGCTGCTTTGTCTACGGCTGCCAAGGCTTTGAGCAATGGAGTCTTGTAGTCGAGCGCTTCGCCGGTATAAGAGATGAAGATAGTGGGGATGCAAAGTGTGGTATCTACCACAAAGGCAGGTGAGGAAACATCCCAAGCAGTATATCCTCGTGCTTCGAATGTGTTTCTGATACCCCCGTTGGGGAAAGAGGATGCATCCGGTTCCTGCTGGATGAGCAGTTTGCCGGAAAAACGTTCAATCACTTCCGTTCCTTCTCCGAATTCGATGAAGCCGTCATGTTTCTCGGCTGTTCCGTCCGTCAGAGGCTGGAACCAGTGCGTGTAGTGGGTGACGTTGAGGGACTTTGCCCAACTTTTCATGCCGTTGGCAATCAGGTCTGCCATTTCGCGGTTGATGGGAGTGCCTTTTTCGATGGCGTCGGTCACGGCTTTGTAGGCTTCACGAGGCAGGTATTCCTGCATTTTCTTACGGTCGAAGACATGGCTGCCGTAGTAGTCGGACAGTTTGTTTGAAGGGGTGGTCTCTTCAAGAGGTTGCCGATTGGCAAGTTCTTGCAAAGCAAAAAATCGCATTTTTGACATATAAGTCTCTCCTTTTATTGGTTGTTGGGCGCAAAAATACATGTTTTTTCTGAACTACCCCCTCTTTTTTAGGGGGTATTCTCGAAAATATTAGTGTTTTTTGAGAATAGACCCCCTAAAAAAGTCTGCTTGTTATGGAAAAACGACCAAAAGCTTGCGTTTGTTACATGCCATGATTAGTAATCTTTCCGCATCACGATTAGTAATCTTAGTGCGTCGTGATTAGTAATTTTCATGTGTCACAATTACGAATCATTCTGTACATGACACTTGTGGCACCCTTTTTATAACAATTAATATAGGTTCGTATTTATCTCGCACAAACTATGTGTGCTTGTGTATTATTGTCTCTCGCGCGTAACATATGTTTTATAATAAAGGGTGTCACAAGTGTCATTCCCGCTTCTTTATGGAACATGTTTTTGCATTACACAAATTCTTCCGTATATTTGTCCCGATTCTATAAGGAGAAATTGCGGTTGAAACGTTTGTTGTTTATATGGATTTGGATTTGCTTCTTGTTTTCTTTTGTACAGAAGGCAGGGGCGGAGCGTGTATCTTATCCGGTTGACAAACATGTGAGTTCGGCAGACTCCATCATGGAGAAAGTCATCTTCTTTGCCCCCCTTTATGAACGTATTATTGAAAGTTACAAGGCTGAGCTTTACATAAAGGGCTGGGTGAATATCCGTAAGAAGAATCATATTCTCCGCTACATCCCTTCCATGTTCCGGCCCAAGAAAGGGGTGCGGGAATATATGATGGAAACTTATAGCGATTTGCATTTTACTGCTCCCGACATCTATGACCAGAAGGTAAAGGCAAGTGTCGGTACTGCTTCCGAGTTTTGGGAAATGGACGGACGGCTGCCGGAATATTTTCACATCAACATCTATTCTTCTACCTTATTATATGACAAACTACTCTCTCCTTTAGCACCCAATGCCAAAAAATATTATACCTATCGGATTGATACGGTGATGGGGGAACGGCATGCCCTTCAGTATAAAATCCGTTTTATGCCAAAAAGCAAAAGCTTTCAGCTGGTGGGCGGTTATCTGATTGTGAGTGATAACGTGTGGAGTGTACGCGAGATGCGTTTTTCCGGACGTAATGAGATGGTGCGGTTCAATAATCTGGTGAAGATGGGTAATGTGGGCGATTCGGACGAATTTCTTCCGTTGCAGTATGATGTGGATGCAACGTTTCGTTTTTTGGGAAATGTGGTAGATGGCACTTATGAAGCTGTACTCGATTATAAGAACATCATTCAGAAAACTTCTGGCAGTGATATACGGAGGTCGGTGAAGAAAAGTAAATATGACTTGTCCGATTCATACACGTTGCGTACTGATACGAATGCTTATCTACGTGATACTGCTTACTTTAAAACTTTGCGTCCCATTCCTTTGACTCCGCATGAGGAGACACTGTATCAGGATTTCTTCTTGCGTCGGGATACGCTCGCCCGGAAAAAGAAACCGGTGAATAAGAACTTGGAGTTTTGGGGGCAGATTGGAGATGCATTGATCAGTCGCTATACGGTAGACCTTGATAAATTGGGGAGTGTGCGCTGTTCACCACTAATCAATCCTTTTCTTTTGAGCTATAGCGGCAAGCATGGAATTTCGTATCGGCAGGAGTTCAAGTACAACCGTATTTTTACCGGTGATCGCCTGCTGCGCATCGTTCCCCGGATAGGTTATAATTTTAAGGAAAAAGAGTTTTACTGGAGGGTGAGGTCCGATTTTGATTATTGGCCCCGTAAGCGTGCAGCATTGCATCTGGAGTTTGGTAACGGTAACCGGATTTACAGCAGTGATGTGCTGGACGACCTGAAAGCCATCCCCGACAGTATTTTTGACTTCAACCAGATACACTTGGATTATTTCAAAGATTTGTATCTGAATCTGCGTCATAGCTGGGAAATAGTAAACGGTCTGTCGCTGGAAGTGGGTGTATCCATGCACAGACGTACGGAAGTGAACCGCTCCCGGTTTGAACTGAACTACCCGAGCATGCCGCCTACCAAGTCGGCCACCCGTGCCGGTTCCGGAGGTTCATCCTTCTTTCCGAATTTTGACCCGAATATCCTGAACAAGTTCCGCCATACCTATAATAGTTTTGCTCCCCGCGTCCGCCTCACCTGGACTCCGGGACAATACTATTATATGAATGGCGACCGTAAAGTAAATCTTCATTCCAAGTATCCTTCCATCTCAGTAGATTGGGAGCGGGGACTCAGTGGAGTGTTGCAGAGCAGTGGTTCGTACGAGCGTGTAGAGATTGATTTGCAGCATCAGGTTTCTTTGGGCTTGATGCGTGATATTTATTGGCGTTTTGGTTGGGGAGAGTTTACCAATCAGAAGGAACTGTACTTTGTGGACTTTGCCAATTTGCGGCGTTCCAATCTTCCTATGGGTTGGAGTGATGATATTGGCGGGGTGTTCCAGTTGCTGGACGGCCGCTGGTATAACTCTTCCCGTAAATATATCCGCGGACACCTTACCTATGAAGCGCCTTTCCTCCTGCTCCGCCATCTGATGAAATATACCCAATATGTATTGAATGAACGTCTGTATCTGAATGCATTGGTGGTTCCTCACTTGAAACCTTATCTGGAAGTAGGGTATGGCATTGGTACACATATATTTGACTTTGGCTTGTTTGCCAGCTTTGCAAACTGGAAGTATCAGGAAATAGGTTGCAAATTTACCTTCGAACTGTTTAACAGATAGCAATGTGGTAATGTGATTAATGTGCCAATGTGTCAATGACCAGGGCGTGATGGCGTAGCATAAACATAGCGCAGCCAATTAGCATATTGGCACATTATCACATTAATCAATTGTCAATTATTGATTCTTTTGTAACTTTGCTGCAAATTGCTTGGAGCTATGGGTATAGTAATAGGAATAGATGTGGGTGGAAGTACCACGAAAATCGTTGGAATCAATGGAGAACAGATACAGTCTCCAATGTTTATTACGGCTACCGACCCGGTGACTTCCTTATTCGGAGCATTCGGTAAGTATATTTATGACAATGGTATACAGCTGGCCGATGTGGAGCAGGTGATGCTGACGGGAGTGGGAAGCGCATTTGTCAACAGCCCTCTATATGGACTGCCTACTCGCAAAACGGATGAGTTTATTGCCAATGGTTTGGGAGCCAGACATGCAACGGATATAGACCAACTGATTGTAGTCAGCATGGGTACCGGCACTTCTTTTGTGAAAATAGACGGAGACAAGGTGCAGCATATTGGCGGCTTGGGGATTGGTGGAGGTACCTTGCAGGGATTATCGAGGTTGCTGTTGAAAACTCATGATATTCATCAGGTGTCCGAGTTGGCTGAGAAAGGGGATGTAACTCGTGTCAACTTGCAGATAGGTGATATTTGCAACACTGCTTTGCCTGACTTGCCAGTGAGTGCTACCGCCTCTCTTTTCGGGAAAGCAGATAGCAATGCTTCTCAAGAAGATATTGCCTGCGGTATAATTTATACGGTACTTCAAACCATTGGAGGAGCTGCTGTACTGTCAGCTTTGAACAGTCCTATCAAGGATTTCGTTCTGATAGGAAATCTCACCCAACTGCCCCAGTGCCGGGAGGTGTTTTCTAAAATGGAAGCCATCTATCATGTACATTTTCATATACCGCCCTATGCTGAATATAGAACAGCAATAGGAGCGGCATTGGCATATATAAAAGAAAGGCAAGGGTAGTGGTTACTTCTTGCCTGCCTTCTTCATATAGCTGTTTATCAAGGTACATGCGGGAGCGGCCACCGTACCGTGGTCAAATCCCTCCATCTGATAGAGGGTGGTTTTTTGTCCCAATGCTTTGAGGAGGGCATATAAATGGGCGTTTTCCTCATAGCGTGCCAGCATCTCCAACTCTTTGTCGCCAGTGATAAGTATCATGGGTGAAGCGTCTTTTCTTACGTTATTGGAAGGAGCATATTTATCTATAATCGGAGTGTCGGAAGGCAGTCCGCGTTCTTTGCGGATGGTATAATGAGTGGTGGTCTGTCCGCTGATGGGGAAAGCGCCTGCCAGGCTGTTGGCATCAATATTCCACTTTGCCAGGTAACTCTTGTCCAGATTGAGCATCAGACAGAGATAACCACCGGCTGAATGACCGGCTATGTATATTTTGTCTTTATCTCCTCCGAATTCTTCTATATTCTCGAAAGTCCAAGCAACGGCCTCTGCGGCATCTTCCGTGTAGGCAGGATTTTGGGCACGCGGGCTGAGTCGGTAGTTTACGGCTATCACGGCGTAGCCTTGCTCCAGGAACTCCTTCGGAAAATGTTTTTCTCCGGCTTCCAGTCCTCCGCCGTGGAACCAGATAAGGGTGGCAAATCCTTTTTTATCAGTAGGATAATGGAGGTCGAGCTTGCAACGCTCCAGCTTATAACTGTCTTTTTCGCCGGGATGAAGATAGGAAATGTTCTTTTGCGTACGGTAGTTGTTGTCCGTTGTCTGATTTTGGCTATAACATAATAATGTATAGCAAATGATGGAAATGCATGCGATTATCTTTTTCATGATAAATTATTGAGATTATGTATAAATGAAACGATGCAAAGGTAACATTTTTTTTATTCTTTAATTGATTATTCCACTGCTGTTTTGAATGCTTTTTGTTTTGTAGTTCAAGAAAATACTTCTATCTTTGCGCCCGATTTACAATGAGTCAACATAAAGTCTCACTTAATTAACGAGTTAAACAATTTATTTATTAATGGAAAATTTAAAGAATGTAGCTCCTATTGAAGACTTCAACTGGGATGCTTATGAGAACGGCGAATCAGTAGCCAGTGCAAGCCACGAAGAACTGGAAAAGGCGTATGACAATACGTTGAACAAGGTTAACGACCGCGAGGTAGTTGATGGAACCGTAATCGCAATGAACAAGCGTGAAGTAGTTGTGAACATCGGTTACAAATCAGACGGTATCATTCCGATGAGTGAATTCCGTTACAATCCTGAGCTGAAGGTTGGTGATACTGTTGAGGTATACATCGAAAATCAGGAAGACAAGAAAGGACAGCTCGTTCTGTCTCACCGTAAAGCTCGTGCTACCCGTTCTTGGGATCGCGTAAACGCAGCTTTGGAAAACGAAGAAATTATCAAGGGTTACATCAAGTGCCGCACAAAGGGTGGTATGATTGTAGACGTATTCGGCATCGAAGCTTTCTTGCCGGGTTCTCAAATCGACGTGAAGCCTATCCGCGACTACGATGTATTCGTTGGCAAAACTATGGAATTCAAGGTTGTTAAGATCAACCAGGAATTCAAGAATGTGGTTGTTTCCCACAAGGCTCTTATCGAAGCCGAACTGGAACAACAGAAGAAGGAAATCATCGGTAAACTCGAAAAAGGACAAGTTCTCGAAGGTACCGTTAAGAATATCACTTCCTATGGTGTATTTATCGACTTGGGTGGCGTAGATGGTTTGATTCACATTACAGACCTTTCTTGGGGCCGTGTTAGCGATCCGAAAGAAGTGGTTGAACTCGACCAGAAACTCAACGTCGTTATCCTTGACTTCGATGATGAGAAGAAGCGTATCGCTCTCGGCTTGAAGCAACTCACTCCGCATCCTTGGGATGCACTGGATGCTAACCTGAAGGTTGGCGACCACGTGAAGGGTAAAGTTGTAGTTATGGCTGACTACGGTGCATTCATCGAAATCGCTCCGGGTGTTGAAGGTCTGATTCACGTATCTGAAATGTCTTGGTCACAACACTTGCGTTCTGCACAAGACTTCATGAAGGTAGGTGACGAAGTTGAGGCAGTAGTCCTGACTTTGGACCGCGAAGAGCGTAAGATGTCTTTGGGTATCAAGCAGCTGAAGTCTGATCCTTGGGAAACTATCGAAGAGAAGTATCCTATCGGCAGCAAGCACACTGCAAAAGTTCGCAACTTCACTAACTTCGGCGTATTCGTTGAAATCGAAGAAGGTGTTGACGGCTTGATTCACATCTCTGACCTGTCTTGGACGAAGAAGGTTAAACATCCGTCTGAATTCACTCAGATTGGTGCAGACATCGACGTACAAGTTCTGGAAATCGACAAGGAAAACCGTCGCTTGAGCCTTGGCCACAAGCAACTCGAAGAAAATCCCTGGGATGTATTCGAAACTGTATTTACAGTAGGTTCTGTACACGAAGGTACTATCATCGAAATGCTGGATAAGGGTGCTGTAGTTGCTCTGCCTTATGGTGTAGAAGGCTTCGCTACTCCGAAGCACCTCGTTAAGGAAGACGGATCACAAGCTCAGTTGGACGAGAAGCTTGAATTCAAGGTAATTGAGTTCAACAAGGACGCTAAGCGTATCATCCTTTCTCACAGCCGTATCTTCGAAGATGCTGCAAAGGCAGAAGAAAGAGCTGAAAAGAAGGCTGCTACTAAGAAGTCAACCGGTAAGAGAGAAGACGTTGCTCCTGCTATCCAAAACCAGGCTGCATCTACTACTCTGGGTGACATTGATGCTTTGGCTGCCTTGAAGGAACAGATGGAAGCTGGAAAGAAATAATTACTCCGTTCTATAAATGAAGGAAGGGTACTTGCGCAAACAAGTGCCCTTCTTTTTTATGATTTGTCAATAGAATTTTATGGAATTAAGGATGGTTTTTCCATAAATGTTTATCTTTGCAGGGTGGTTACTTTTGCAATCATAGAAATATTCAATAATTTAATTTTCATTTATTATGAAAAACATGTTCAAAAATGCAGGGAAGATGGTGTTGTTCACTTGCCTGTCGCTGATGTTACTAACCGCATGCGGCCAGAAGTCTAAACTCAAGCTGGCTATCGCAGCAGCCAACAAACAATGTCCCATGGATATGGGAGCTTCCGGCGAAATATCCAGTATTACTTTTGATGGGTCGGATGTGGTATATGTACTGCTTATGAATGAAAGTTTCCTCAATATAGACGCTTTGAAAGAGAATCCTGATGCAATGAAGTCTGCTGTGACTGTTATGTTCGGTAATCCACAAGGGTCTATTAAAGAGATGCTGGATTTGGTTGTCGGTACTGATTCCGGTATAAAGTTCATATATAAAGGAAAGACATCCGGTAACGAAGTGGAATGTTATCTGACTACTCAGGACTTGAAAGATATATTGAATGGTGGTGGTGCATCTGCCGACAGCAGTGACGAGAAGAAACTGGAAGAGCAAGTGAAGATGACCAACGTATCGTGCCCGATGCAGGTGGATGAAGCCACTATGCTCAATAAACTGACAATCGAGTCGGATAAGGTGCTTTATCATTATACGATTGACGAATCTGTAGTACAGATGTCTGCTTTGAAGGAAAATGCCGAACAGATGAAGGCAAATGTGAAGAACTCTTTGAACTCCTCCGATCCAGCCTTGCGCATGTTCTTGGAAGTATGTGTGAAGTGTGATAAAGGGGTGGGCTATCTGTATAAAGGGAATAAATCCGGAGAAACTTTTGAAATATCTTTTGGAGTTTCAGAGATAAAGGCTCTTCTATAAATCAAGGAGTAGAAATCAGTTCGGAAGGTTTGGAATGGAAAAATTTGAGTTACATATTCTTGGTTGTGGTTCCGCTTTACCCACAACGCGTCATTTCCCTACGTCTCAAATTGTGAACGTGCGCGACAAGTTGTTTATGATTGATTGTGGGGAAGGGGCGCAGTTGCAGTTCCGTAAATCACATCTGAAGTTTTCACGTTTGAATCATATTTTTATCTCTCACTTGCATGGAGACCATTGTTTTGGCTTATTAGGACTGATTTCTACACTTAACCTTTTAGGACGTACAGCAGAGTTGCATATCCATTCTCCCAAAGGGCTGGAAACATTACTGACACCTATGCTGGATTTTTTTAATAGGCAGATGACGTACAAGGTCCTTTTCCATGAGTTTGATACGAAAGAACCGATGCTGATTTATGAAGACCGTTCGTTGACGGTTACTACCATTCCTTTGCGTCATCGTATGCCGTGTTGTGGTTTTTTGTTTGCAGAAAAGCGGCGTCCTAACCATATTATCCGTGAAATGGTCGATTTCTACCAAGTGCCGGTATACGAATTGAATCGTATAAAGAATGGGGCCGATTACGTGACACCGGAGGGAAAAACTGTTTCCAACAACTTGTTGACCCGTCCTTCTGCTCCGTCCCGCAGTTATGCTTATTGCTCGGATACCATCTATCTTCCTTCTATCGTGGAGCAGATAAAAGGGGTTGATTTACTTTTTCATGAGGCGACATTTGCGAATGAGGATGCGCCACGTGCCAAAGAAACATTTCATACAACTGCTGCACAAGCGGCTGAAATAGCCAGGAAGGCTGAAGTGAAGAAGTTGTTGATAGGACATTTTTCGGCACGATACGAAGATGAAAATATCTTGCTTCAAGAAGCATCCGCTATTTTTCCGGATACTCAGCTTGCCAAAGAAACACTTTGTGTATCGGTATGAATTAAACTTTTCGTATCTTTGGCAGTCTAAAACAACAAATGCGAATAGAAATTTATGACCCCTTCCTATAATGAACGCGAAGTGTTGGCTCTTCTACAAGAAGAAAGCACACAAAAGCGGGGATTTGAGATGATTGTTACCCAATATAGCGAGCAGCTGTATTGGCAGATTCGTCGTATGGTCCTCTCTCATGAAGATGCCAATGATTTACTTCAGAATACTTTCATTAAAGCATGGATTAATATAGATTATTTCAGGGCAGAGGCTAAACTCTCTACCTGGCTCTATCGCATAGCCTTGAATGAATGCCTCACTTTTCTGAACAAACAACGGGCTGCTTCCACAGTCTCTTTGGATGACCCCGAGGCAGATGCACTTCAAAAGCTTGAAAGTGATCCTTACTTCTCCGGTGATAAAGCAGAGATGGCTTTGCAAAAAGCCTTGCTTGCCTTGCCGGAAAAACAACGTATGGTGTTTAACCTGAAGTATTACCAGGAAATGAAATACGAAGAGATGTCCGATATATTTGGTACTTCCGTAGGTGCCTTGAAGGCTTCCTATCACCATGCCTTGAAGAAAATAGAAAAGTTTTTGGGTGAGGAGTATTAAACCTTTGCCACAAAACAATGTCTAATTAAACAGAAAGGAGAAAGCTTATGAAAGAAGAAGATAAAATACTGAAAAAGATAGGGACGGAAAATCCTTTCCGCGTTCCTGACGGCTACTTTGAGAATCTTACTTCAGAGGTAATGAACCGGCTTCCCGAAAAAGAGAAACTCATTGCTGTGCAGACAGAGCCTACAATGTGGCAGAAGGTAAGGCCTTGGTTGTATATGACCGCCATGTTTATAGGTGCGGCATTGATTATCCGTGTAGCTTCTTCGGAGCATACTCCATCTGTAGAGCGTATGGCTGCTGATGATACGGAAACAGAAATGGAATATATTAATATGGCTGTAGAGAATTCCATGCTGGATGATTATTCATTGTATGTTTATTTGGCAGACTCTGATGCAGAATAAGGTAACAACACTCAATTATTTAAAAATGAAGAAACTAATTGTTTTATTGGTTATGATATGTGGCATTATGCCTCTGCTTTGGGCTAGCGATGGATGTGACCAGCATCTGTCACCTGAAGAGTTTCGTGCCAAACAAAAAGCGTTTATAACGGAGAAAGCCGGACTGACGAGTGAGGAGGCAGCCAAGTTCTTCCCATTGTATTTTGAATTGCAGGACCGGAAAAAGCAGCTAAATGACGAGGCTTGGAAGTTGCTTCGACAAGGGAAAGATGAAAAAACAACCGAAGCCCAGTATGAGGAAATTATGGAAGGTGTATATGATGCCCGTATCGCTTCTGACCGGTTGGACAAGACCTACTTTGATAAGTTCAAGAAAATATTGCCTTGTAAAAAGATTTATCTGGTGCAAAGGGCTGAAATGCGTTTCCACCGTGAATTACTGAAAGGCATGCATAAAAAGGGGGATGCTTCTCCACGAAAAACACAAGGAAAAAGATGAATAGTGAATGAATACAAATAAGGAAGGTTGCCACAATGATGTGAGCAACCTTCTTTTGTTAATGATAGATACCTCGCTTTAGCCAGCTAAACCTGACCTTTAGAAGAATCATCTTGTTTGCTTTCTTTTTCCAATGCTTTCGCTTCATTCCATAGCTTATCCATTTCTTCCAGCGTCATGTCATGGAGATTTTTGCCCTCCTTGATGCTGTGCGCTTCTACATAGTTGAAGCGGTTGATGAACTTCTGGTTGGTCTGTTCCAGCGCATTGTCCGGATTGATTTTGTAGAGGCGGGCAGCGTTGATGAGGCTGAACATGACATCGCCGAATTCAGCTTCAGCTTTTTCCTTATCCATGTGGTCGACTTCTGTCTGGAACTCCCGGATTTCTTCTTTTACCTTATCCCACACCTGTTCGCGTTCTTCCCAGTCGAATCCTACATTGCGTGCCTTGTCCTGGATGCGGTAGGCCTTGATGAGCGAGGGTAGGGCAGCGGGTACACCGCTCAGCACTGTTTTGTTCCCATCTTTTTCCTTCAATTTTAGCTGTTCCCAGTTTTCAGAAACCTGGCCTGCGGTTTCGGCCTTTACATCGCCGAAGACATGGGGATGGCGGAAAATAAGTTTCTCACAAAGACGGTCGCATACGTCTTTCATATCGAAATCACCGGTTTCGGAGCCTATCTTTGCATAAAAAGCCACATGCAGCAGCACATCGCCCAGCTCTTTGCAGATGTCATTCTTGTCATCGCGTATCAGGGCGTCACAAAGTTCATAAGTCTCTTCGATGGTATTGGGGCGCAGGCTTTCGTTGGTCTGCTTGCGGTCCCAGGGACATTTCTCGCGCAGCTCGTCGAGTATGTCGAGGAAGCGGCCGAAGGCTTCCATCTGTTCTTTTCTTGTATGCATGATTTTGAAATTTAGTTTTTCCATTCTTCGTATGAGATAAGCAAGCCTATTACTTCCGAATAGTTCTTGCGTCCGCTTTGAATCTTGTTTCCTTTAAGGTACAAGTCGTAGATAAAGTTCTGGATGTCTCCGATGAGCGGACTGTATTTCTCCATCCAGTATTGCTGGTTCTTTTGGGCCAGTTCTATGATTTCAGGACGTATCCGGTTGAAAAGTTCTGCGTATTCTTCTTCGCTCATCAGTCGGCGGGCATTGCCCAGCACATGTGGGAGTACGGAGAAATACCCACTGAAACGAATCTCTTTCACCTGCGAACGGGTGCAGACCTGGTAAGCGTAGAAGTTGGCTTCTGCCTCGCTGGTGATGCCTAAAAAGTGTGCCAGCTCGTGGGCATAAGTAGCAGGATATTGTGGTGGAAGCAAATCGCCGTTCAGCGTGAATTCGCAGAAGAAAGGTCCCATGCTTCCCGTAACACCGACCATGGAAATGAACGGAGTGAAAAGCATGGTCTTCACGCGCGGAGAGGAGTGGGGAGGGCGATGTATCCCCAGCGTATCGCTGATTTGGTTGTATCCGTGTACGCTTTCCCGGCAGACCAATGGTTCGTCAATGGAGGTGACATCTGTATAGGAAGCATTCAGCTTGTCTATATAGTTGTCTACAAATGACTGAAAGATTTCGGGAGTATAGGCAGTATAAGGAATGTTTGTCCTGCCATAGAAATCTTTCTGTGAGTAGTTCAGTCCCCATGCCAGATAGAACCATGCATATATCCACAGCAAGTATTCCATTTCGTTCAGCAGAATCTGTTTCCACTTCTTCTTCTGGATATAGCGTGCCCTGATGGGATTGAAGAGGAGCCCGATGATGCTGAGGAAAATGAACAAGTCGCCTACGGCAAAAGGTATGAGTTTTGAAAAGGAGGACAGGATATGGGAAATTACCGGATATACGGACTGTGCATACACTTCTCCCAAGCTTGGAATGAGCTGCGTTGCCCATACGACAGACAGTAATACAATTAATATGATATATCGGATTTTTAGCTTCCCCCTCATTTTATATACTGTTTTGTAGGGACAAAAATATATATTTAAATTTTAATTCATTAATTTTGCGCCCGTTATTCGCAATAAATTAATTATAGAGATTTAAAAACATGGAATTAGCAAGTAAGTACAATCCCGCTGACGTGGAGGGAAAGTGGTACCAGTATTGGTTGGACCACAAATTATTCAGTTCGAAACCCGATGGTCGTGAGCCTTACACCGTCGTCATTCCGCCTCCAAACGTCACCGGTGTGTTGCACATGGGACACATGCTTAATAATACCATACAAGATATTCTGGTACGCCGTGCCCGCATGGAAGGCAAGAATGCCTGCTGGGTGCCGGGAACCGACCATGCTTCCATTGCTACCGAGGCCAAGGTGGTGAACAAGCTTGCCGCACAAGGCATCAAGAAGACAGACCTTACCCGCGACGAGTTTTTGAAGCACGCCTGGGAATGGACCGATGAACACGGTGGCATCATCTTGAAGCAGCTCCGCAAGCTGGGCGCTTCCTGCGATTGGGACCGTACGGCTTTCACTATGGACGAGAAACGCAGTGAAAGCGTGCTCAAGGTCTTTGTCGACTTGTATAACAAAGGTCTGATTTACCGCGGTGTCCGTATGGTGAACTGGGACCCGAAAGCACTGACCGCCCTTAGTGATGAGGAAGTAATCTATAAGGAAGAGCACAGCAAGCTGTACTATCTGAAGTATATGGTAGAAGGTGACCCCGAAGGACGTTATGCAGTGGTTGCTACCACCCGCCCTGAAACCATCATGGGAGATACAGCCATGTGCATCAATCCGAATGACCCCAAGAATACCTGGTTGAAGGGTAAGAAGGTGATTGTTCCGTTGGTAGGACGTGTTATTCCGGTTATCGAGGACGATTACGTAGATATAGAGTTCGGTACCGGTTGTCTGAAGGTAACTCCTGCCCACGATGTGAACGACTACATGCTGGGTGAGAAGTACAATCTGCCGAGCATTGACATCTTCAATGATAACGGAACGCTTAGTGAAGCTGCCGGCTTGTATATCGGTATGGACCGTTTCGATGTGCGCGAGCAGATTGAGAAGGACCTGGCTGCTGCCGGTCTGTTGGAGAAAGTGGAAGCCTATACCAACAAGGTAGGTTTCTCCGAACGTACCAACGTGCCCATCGAACCGAAACTTTCCATGCAGTGGTTCTTGAAGATGCAGCACTTTGCCGACATGGCTTTGCCGCCGGTGATGAATGATGAGTTGAAGTTCTATCCTGCCAAATATAAGAATACGTACAAGAACTGGTTGGAAAATATCAAGGACTGGTGTATCAGCCGCCAGTTATGGTGGGGGCATCGCATTCCTGCTTATTTTTTGCCGGAAGGTGGTTATGTAGTGGCTGCCACTCCCGAAGAAGCCTTGGCATTGGCAAAAGAGAAAACGGGTAATGCAGACCTTAAACTGGAAGACCTTCGTCAGGATGAGGACTGCCTGGATACTTGGTTCTCCTCCTGGTTGTGGCCCATCTCTTTGTTTGACGGTATCAACAATCCGGGTAACGAGGAGATAAACTACTATTATCCTACCAGCGACTTGGTGACCGGTCCGGACATTATCTTCTTCTGGGTAGCCCGTATGATTATGGCAGGCTATGAATATGAAGGTAAGATGCCGTTCCAGAATGTTTATTTTACGGGTATTGTCCGTGACAAGCTGGGACGTAAGATGTCCAAGTCGTTGGGTAATTCTCCCGACCCGCTGGATTTGATTGAGAAATACGGTGCCGATGGTGTACGTATGGGCATGATGCTTTCAGCTCCTGCTGGCAATGACATCCTCTTTGACGATGCACTGTGTGAGCAAGGACGTAACTTCAATAATAAGATATGGAACGCTTTCCGTCTGATTAAAGGTTGGGAAGTCAGTGCGGAAGTTCCGGTACCGGAAGCTTCAGAACTGGCAATACGCTGGTTTGAGGCCAAGCAGAATGAAGTGGCTGCCGAAGTGGCTGATTTGTTCAGCAAGTACCGTTTGAGTGAAGCGCTGATGGCTGTTTACAAACTGTTCTGGGACGAATTCTCTTCCTGGTATCTGGAAATGATTAAACCGGCATACGGCCAGCCCATCAACCGGAAAGTGTATGAAGCAACTATCGGTTTCTTTGATAACTTGTTGCATCTGCTCCATCCGTTCATGCCATTTATTACAGAGGAGTTGTGGCAGCATCTTTGCGACCGTACAGACGGTGAGAGCTTGATGGTAAGCCCGTTGTCAATGTCGGCATTGGTAGATGAGGATATCATCCGGGAGTTTGAAGTGGTGAAAGAGGTTATCAGCAATATCCGTTCCATCCGTTTGCAGAAGAACATCGCCCAAAAAGAGGCACTTGAGTTGCAGGTTATCGGTGAGAATCCGGTTGTGGCATTCAACGCGGTTATCATGAAAATGTGTAACCTTTCCTCCATCAATATAGTGGAGAACAAGGCCGACGGTGCTGCTTCCTTCATGGTAGGTACTACGGAATATGCCGTACCTTTGGGTAATATGATTGACGTGGAAGCCGAGATAGCCCGTATGGAGGCCGAACTGAAGCATAAGGAAGGATTCTTGCAGGGTGTGCTGAAGAAACTGGGTAACGAGAAGTTTGTGAATAATGCTCCTGCCGCCGTTCTTGAGATGGAACGCAAGAAGCAGGCAGATGCTGAAAGTATCATCAAATCTCTCAAGGAAAGTATTGCAGCATTGAAAAAGGCATAACTGTCCATCACATAAAACAGAGAAAAAGCTCCGGAACCTTCAACTCCGGAGCTTTTTTTAGCGGTATAATGAACTGTTTATTTGAACAGTTCTGCTACACACCACATCAGGCGTGCGGTGGTGTGTGTCCAGATTTCCTTGTAAGTGCAGTTATTTTGCATCGGGAAGTAGGGTTCGTCCTCATTTTCGAATGTTTCGATTCCTACGGGTACAGCTCCCACCACATCTCCGGCATAGGCTCCGTAAAGTGGCGGGTAGTCATATCCGTCTCCATAAACGGTACTCATGGCAAACGGGTTGTAGCCCAATATATACTCTATCTGGCGGGTTGCAATATCCCTTAACGCTTTATCATTGAATAGGCGTGCAAGGATAAAGGCAGCCTTGGCTTTGCCCATGACAACAGCGTGGAATCCCCTGAACTGGTAGGCAACGGGGAAACGGCGCAGGTAGAAATTCTTTGAGAGAGGGATACCGTTGCGCACTTGCGCATTGTATTCTTCCAGGCTGGGAAGTTCTACCTGCTCACCTTCGTGGTACAGATTTTTATAATCGGTATTATTCACTTCATATACGGCGCTTGGCAGTATGCCGTACGGCTCAATCAGTTGTGAAACCCCGCGTAGATAGTCTGCATAGGCTTCACAAGATGCCTGCCACAACGGGGCGTCCAGATGGGTGGGGGCATCTGTCAGTAGCATCGAGAGTCCTTCGGCCATCAAGTGCTCTTGGCTTTGGTGATAATAGGCCAGAATACGCTTTTTCCGGGAAGATTCATAGAAGAAACCTCGCAGGGGGATTTTCCAGTCGGTACGCTTTTCCAACTGTTGGCCCGCCATGACGGTACGTGCCAGCCGGGTTGCCCAGTCCAGATAGTAAACATCTTGTGTAAGGCGGTACAAACGCATGGCTGTGACGGTGGCAAGGGCATAAAGTTCTGTTTCGTTCTGTTCCGTCCTTTGTGTATCCAGCAGGTCGATGGCGAATTGGAAGTCCTCAATGGCACTGTTCCGGCACCACCGTGCAAACACTGGGTCTTTCTTTTCAAAATGAGGGGCGGCGAGTGCGCAACTGGAAGCGGCTTTCAGATTGTCCGTAGGCGTATTTCGTGCTTCTGTCTGCATGTCGTCTTTGTCACCACGGATATTCTTTGTCCAAATGCCGATAATCAGTCCACCCAGTCGGTAGCCGTCACCGAAGCGGGTACGCAGAATCCAGTTCACTCCCCAGCGTGCCTCTTCCAGCAGGCGTTCGTAGAAGATACTGTCTTTGCCTTGTACGGCACCGGCCATTTCGAGGAGGGCGATGCACGATTCGGCTGTATTTCCCGTTCCTTGAGTCAGGTCGGCTGCATCGTGCCATCCTCCGGCAATGCTCATGCTCCGTCCGTCGGGATGATAGGCGAATACATCCTGATGGCATTCCTGATGAATGCCGGGCTGGTCGAAACCGCAACGTTCGGAAAAGAAGAAGTTCAGCGTGTGCCAGGCGGTAGACAGGTAGGCATCATTTCCGATGGGGAAAGGCTTTGATTGTACATCACCGATGGAGAGGAAGTATTGTCCGGGCGTATTGAAACTGCTGAAGTCCAGTACAAGAAATCCTTTGTCCAGCTTCTTGTCCTGATTCAGAGGACTGGCCGTACCTTGATAAACGGTTTGTCCCGTGGCGGCATCGTGCAGGCTGAAAGCCCTTTCCGGCATGTGCTGCACCAAAGCCTGCTTGCGTGCTCCCGGCTTGTATCCGCTGTGGCAGTAGGCCATTGCATCTTTTCGCAGGTCGAATCCCCGGCTGTTTTCCGCTTCTACCTTTTCGATGCGCATGTCGTCTATGTATAGGCTCATGTGTTCGCTGGCTCCTGCAGGAGCACCTGCCAGCATGATGTTTACCGAAAAGCCGGTGACACAATCACGGTATAGGTCCGGTATTTCCCATATGATGTGCTGCCATTTGTTGGGATAGACAGTCTCGAAGTGTTGTCCTTCAAAGCGTCCGGGAGTCGGCATGATTTTCTCCCCTTCATTGTATAGGGTGAATCCGGCAAAGGTCAGATAAACGCCCGGTGCATCCACATATACCCAAACGGAAAAGCGGTTGTATTCCCGCAAGTCTTCCCGGTCGAGGGGACGGATAATCTCCGGGGTGGCGTAATTCCGGTTTGTTGGATTCTTCTTGCCCAAGGAGGCAGGAGTGTCCAGACGGACACTTCCTTTGCCTGAGACAGTGACTTTACGGTCTACATGTATGGTTCCGGGTCCGGTATGGCGCAGAGCACCGAAATCTTCGGCCAGAGGGAGTACCCTGCTTTTCAATACCTCTTTCTTTTCCCACCGCGTCAGTCCGGCGTGTGCGGGATTAGCTTTCATTATGCGGTGCACATGATTGCTTTGCTGTAATTGTTTCTCCAGTTCCGTATCGGGTTTCCACGGAGCTTGTGCTTGTGCCTGCATGCAGCAGCATGCCAGCAGCAGTGTTCGGATGATGTATTTCATGGTATTCAGTGTTTGGTTTCAGGGTAAGTATGAAAAGGAGCCTTGAACTCCGGACGTAATGTATAAGTATCCTTCAGTGGGAAATCTGTGGGAACTTCTTGGGTGACGGCACCGGTGGCAGCCCATTCGCATCCCCGGAGTAAAGTCACCTGGAAACCGGTGCAGCGCATGGAGTAAGTCATGTTCGGGTCGTTGCCGCAGTGCCCCAGGAGGTCGACGAATATGCGCCCTTTCCCGTAGCTTACTGTCCACATCAACGGTTCATGCCGTCCGCGTTCGTAGGCGGTGGCCAATATTTCCATGTTTCTTACCGGACCGCGTAGGCGGGTATATATCTCGTCCTTGAAGTGTTTCCATTGAGGAGGCAATCCTTGCAGGATAGGATGATGGGGGGCGCGGTGTTCTATGACGGTTTCGTGCTGCAAGCCGTGGTAGCCGGCATACCCCGGAGAGTAGTCGTAGACGTATTGTCCGTCTTTCCAGTACAGATACGGACCGTCCTTTTCGTTTCGTCCGTCCCAGGCTCCCATGCCTATTATCTCGTTGTATTCTTTCCAGTCGGCCATCGGGACGACGGAAGAATGTATCACTACCACACCGCCTCCATCGGCAACGTATTTCTCGAAATTCTTGCGTACGGGCTCTGTCCATGTAGCTCCGCCGTAGTTGATGACGATTAAATCATATTGGTGGAAATCGGGTTTGAAGGTAGCGATGTCTCCACCAAAGTCGGGTGTAAAGGCGAAGTCCACTTTGAACATTCCGCTGTTTTCCAATATCTGCTTCATGGCTTCGCAGGCGCCTTGCCAGTAATGGCTGCCGTCCTGCCCGGCTATCATCATGGTTTTGATTACTTTCTTTTGCTGTGCGTGTGTGTGCGAGGCAGCTCCTATATAAATAAGGAGTACCAGGATAAGTGTCAGTCTTGTTTTCATTTTCCGGAAGATTTAAAGTTTTTGCCAGTAGGGTTCCATTCTATACGGTCGTAGCAGCGTGTGGTGCGCAGATTGTAACCTTGTTCGTCTACGCTGAACTTTCCGTCTTTGAAGTAGGATATGTAGAGCTCGGAGATGCCGTCCTTGTTGCGGTCTTCTACAAGGAGATTGTACTTGTCGGTGACATAAATCTCGTCGGAAATGTATTGTACTTCTTTGGTATAGTTGTCTACGATTGCATAGTAGGCCTTGAAAAGGTCGAAAGTGGGGTAGTGTCCGTTGTCACGTCCGAAAAGCATTACTTCTTCAAGGGCATCGTCCCCGTCCATATTGGCAAATACGGATTGCTGAAAGGAAAATCCCGGTTTTTGTACTTGTGGAGGAATATTGTCCCATCCTTCCTGATGGGCTGTCACTGAAAATTGCGCTTGTGCATGGATGACGTACACCAGCGCCGACAATAGGATAATCAGTTTTCTCATTGCGTGCATTTTGAGGTTATGATAATAATAGGGTTGCTTCTTGCTTATATGACCGGTGGCCCGGAGTTTTCCCTAACTTTTTTTAGAATAATTAATGAATACGGGATGTATAGGGACTTAGTGCCTCTCCCATCAGGACTGAACCAGTCTGACCCGTATACTGAGAGGTCATAACATCCGCATCCTTTCCATTAATACACCCGGATGTTTTGGGGTAATACATCCGGGTGTTTTGGGTGAAAACATCCCCATGTATTGGGGTAAAACATCCGGATGTTTTGACCTCTCAGTTCTATACTCTTTAGGGCTAAGTCCCGGTGTGTAGCCGGCAAGGTATAGGGGACGTTCTGCTTTTGTATGGTCTTAATGCGAGGTGAGCAGGTGCATCAATATCAGTGGCAGATAATCTTTCAGCTTGACCCTTAAAATCTTCAAAGCCTGCTGAATGCGGTAGTCTACCGTTTTTGGGGAAACGTTGAGTAGTTCGGCAGCTTCCTTGTAACTCAGATTCTGGAAACGATGCATGATGAAAGCTTCCCTATAAGTAGGCGGCAGTTCGTTGATGGCCCTTTGTATATGCTTGCTTAATTCGTTGATTTGATAGATATCCACCTCCTGCAGCATGGTGAACATTCGTTCATAGTAAGCGGTGTCTGCCCGTTGCTTCACTTCATTTTGGGCAATCCGGGTCATGCAACGATGGTAGACAGCCTTGAACAGATATTGCTTGAGCGAATATTCGATAATGGGTCTTTCGCGGTTTTCCCAAAGCCATAGCATGACGTCCTGAACAATCTCTTCTGCATCTTCCAGCCGGACAAAACGATAGCAGTAGGTGCAGAGCACAGAATAGTACTTTTGAAATAACACATCAAAAGCACTTCTATCTCCTTTTTGTATGGCGGATAATAAAGATGTATCTTCTAATGGTATGTTTCTCATAGGGTGGGGGTTCATTATTGTTGGGCAAAAATAGCTTTTTTTCCCATTATAATCTAAGTATATAAAATATTTTTAGCTTTTTGTTTAGGAGTTCTTTTCACCCGTTTGTCTTTAGATTAAAGCTAGCAATAAAAATTATGGTAAAAAGAGAGGGAATGGAGAACCTGCTTCTCAGCTATTATGAAGGAGAGACAACGGAGGATGAAACTGCTCTGGTAGAGGAGTGGCTGGAAGCATCGGAAGAGAACCGCAGGACAGCCCGCCAGGTTCAGACACTCGGTCTGGCGGCGGACATGG
The DNA here is from genome assembly GCF_003602695.1 of Bacteroides sp. AM07-18. Lineage (NCBI taxonomy): Bacteria > Pseudomonadati > Bacteroidota > Bacteroidia > Bacteroidales > Bacteroidaceae > Bacteroides > Bacteroides sp. AM07-18. The sequence goes on along the minus strand of NZ_QTLM01000010.1, from coordinate 30,711 downwards.
CGCAGATTTCATCCAGGCTGGATGTAAAGAAGGCCTTGGAGGATGTACATCGTAAGATGAAACAGAAAAAGGTCAATAGGTATCAGGTATTATTTAGAGGGATGCAACGGGCGGCCGCCATTTTATTCATCCCTTTGATGGTATCGTGGTCTATCCTTTATTGGGACAAGGATAAAGAAGAGATACATATGATGGAAGTCAGGACAAATCCGGGAATGACTACTTCTGTCGAATTGCCGGATGGAACGGAAGTCGTTCTGAACTCGTCGTCGTCGTTGCGCTATCCTTCCCGATTTGCCGATGATAAAAGGGAAGTGAAGTTGGTGGGTGAAGCATTCTTTTCTGTCGCAAAAGATGAAAAGATGTTCATTGTCGGCACGCTGAACAATTCCAAGATAGTAGTACATGGAACGGAGTTCAACGTAGAGGCTTACAAAGGGAGCAGGACGGTACAGACCACTTTGGTTTCGGGTAAAGTCAGTTTCTCCTATGTGAATAACGGCAGGAGAAATAATGTAATGATGATACCGGGGCAAAAGGTTATTTATGATATAGTGCGGGAAAAGGTCGTTGTGAAAGAAGTCAATGTAGACGTGGAAACATGTTGGAAGGACGGACGTTTGATTTTCAGGAACACTCCGTTTGAAGATATATTGAAGAGTTTGAGCAAAAGATATAATGTGGAATTCATTCTGAAAAAGGCTTCATTGAAGCAGAATTCCTTTACGGCTACATTTACCAAACAACGTTTGGAGCGAATATTGGAGCACTTCCGAATATCCTCGAATATTCATTTCAAGTTTGTTGAAGATGGTGATGTGGATGCCGAGAGACAGGTAATAGAAGTTTATTAACCCTTTAAAAAGTAGTATGATGAAACACAAGTCCGTTTAGAAAAACATGCAGGAAAATGTTGGCGCATTTTCCTGCATGAAACACAGTAACTTTTAAATATCTGTTTGGCGACAGATAAAGCAACTTTATTTTTTCACTAGAAATCAATACAAAATTATGAAAAAACACTATTGTATCCAATCATTTAGGGCAAAAAGTGTCCTGATGAGATGCATGAAAAAAATTCCTCTTGCTATGAGATGCACATTATTTATGTTGTTTTGTTTGGTTGGTATGACTTTTGCCAATGAAGGTTATGCTCAAAAGACAATGGTAAACATTGCTCTTGAAGACAAGACCGTTGATGAAGTACTGACGGAGCTGGAACAAGGTACCGAATTTGTTTTCTTCTACAACAACAAGCAGATTGACGTTAAGCGCCGTGTATCGGTCCGGGCAAATAACAAAACCATATTCAAGGTTCTGAACGATGTATTCAAAGGAACCAATATAGGCTATAAGGTATTGGACCGTAATATAATCCTTTATGATAAAGCTATAGGAGCTGATGGGCTACAGGCAACCTTGCAGGCTGCGACAGTGAAAGGTTCTGTGGTCGATGCAACCGGTGAACCGGTGATTGGTGCCAGTATCTTGGTGCAGGGAACTACCAACGGTGTCATAACAGACATTGACGGTAATTTCATTCTGACCAATGTGGGCTCTGATGCTACTCTTATAATAAGCTATGTAGGTTATAAGACGCAAAACATAAAGGTTGCAGGCCGAAATTCGTTCAAGATAGTTTTGGTAGAAGATGCTGAGATATTGGATGAAGTGGTTGTTGTAGGATATGGTGTACAGAAGAAAGAATCACTGACCGGTGCCATTGCAGCCATTGGTGCTGATGAAATAGCTACGACCAAGACCGAGAATCTGATTAGCAATATTCAAGGTAAGATGCCGGGGTTATTGATTCGTCAGAAAACCGGAGAGCCGGGAACTTTCGACAATATGGTGAGCATTCGCGGTTATGGTGACCCGTTGGTGGTAATTGATGGTATCACACGTGAAGGTACTGAAGAACTTGCACAGCTGAATTCTGAGGATATAGAAAGTATCTCTATTTTGAAAGATGCTTCTGCCGCTATTTATGGTATGAATGCGGCTAATGGCGTAATCATTGTTACTACCAAAAAAGGTGTAGCCGAAAAGACCCGGGTATCTTACTCAGCATTGTTCGGTATGAAGAATGCCACGGGTATGGAAGAAACGGTAGATGCTTATACTTATCGCATGTTGGCCAATGAAAGGGCACGTAATGACCAGGCTGCCCCTGAATACACTGACGATATTCTGGAACTGTATAGAACCGGGGCTAAGGGTTATACAGACAATAACTGGATTGACATGTTTATGAATAAACTGGCGTTCCAGCAATCGCATACTGTTTCTGTGAGAGGCGGAACGGATAAGGTGAAATATTATGTGAGCTTCGGCTATAATGGCGATAATGGTTTGCTGAAGAGTGGTATCCAATACTATCATAGATATAATCTGAGAAGTAACCTGACTGCAGAGCTTACGAAAGGGCTGAAACTGAATGTGAATCTGTCCGGGCGTTGGGATGAAACCCAAAGGCCGAGAGAGGATTTTATGTGGACTTTTAAGACTTTGATGGTTAATGACCGTGGTATCGGTACTCATACGATTAATAATCCCAATCATTTGTCTGCAATCGGTCCTGAAAACAAGAATCCTTTTGCGTTGGTTGATCCGGATATAGACGGTTATCGCAAGAACAGAGGCCTGACGTATTCTGCCGATGTGGAATTGAATTGGCAAGTTCCTTTTGTAAAAGGGTTGGCATTGAGTCTTTTGGGGTCATTTGACGGTAACAATCGTAACAACTCTTCTTTAAATCGTTCTTATCCGTTGTATGATTATTATACAGATGCGCCTGCCGGTACGGGAGGTAGTACTGATGCTTATTCCAATACGATGAGAATATATCAGAAGATTTATGGTAGGTTGCAGGCTAATTATATGCGTTCTTTCAATCAGCACAATTTGAATGTGACAGCTGTGGCAGAGTTGAGCAGTACACGACGCGATGAATTATCCGGTTCCCGGCAATATTCAGAGTTATTTACTAATGATATTTTGAATCAGGCAAGTCCGGGTACAGCTACCAATTCAGGGTATCGTAGTTTTGGCCGTTTAGCAGCCTATCTGATGCGTGCGAACTATGATTATGCCGGTAAATACTTGTTGGAAGTAGTAGGGCGTTATGATGGTTCTTATCGTTATGCTCCTTCTAAGCGTTGGACGTTCTTCCCGTCGGTAAGTGCCGGATGGCGACTTTCGGAAGAAAGTTTCATCAAGGACAATTTGCCGTTTATTACTAATTTGAAAATCAGGGGTTCTTTTGGGCAAAGTGGATATGATGCCGGTGATCCTTTCCAATATGTATCTGCTTATAATTCAGCTTCTAATGGTTATGTTTTTGATGGTGCCAGCCAGATTATGGGTATGGTAGCTCCTGGTGTAGTGACTGACCGGCTTTCTTGGGTTACATCTTCTATTTCCAATGTAGGTCTGGATTTTGACTTATGGAACGGTAAGTTGAGTGGTACTATCGAGTGGTTCAATCGTAAGAATGAAGGCATTTTGGCCGACCGTGCACAATCTGCTCCTGATACATTTGGTGCAAGTTTCCCGAAGGAAAATCTGAATTCTAACCGGAACCGGGGTTTTGAGATTGAATTGGGACACAGAGGACAAATCGGTAAGGACTTCTCATATTCAGTAAGTGCTAATTTTACGTATGCACGTGAAAGAAGTCTGCATGTGGAACATGCCGAATATACCAGTTCTATGGATAGATGGCTGAATGGAAAGGAAAACCGTAACAGTAATGTGATGTGGTTGTATAAATACGATGGCCAATATACTTCTTTGGAACAGTATGAAACGGCTCCTTTGATTGGTGGGAACTTGGGTAACTCTAAGATGCTTCCGGGTAGTTACAGATTGCTTGACCTGAATGGTGATGGTAGAATTAACAGCAGTGACCGTGTTCCGGAGTTTTGGGCAACCGGTGCAAATCCTCCTATCCAGTATGGGTTGACTTTGGCGGCTTCTTATAAGAATTTTGATCTCAATATGCTGTTTCAAGGAGCTTCCGGTTACTCCATCGGATATGCCAATGATGATGTTTGGGGATATGGTGGCAAGACAAATAAATCTTATTTAATTGCGAAATATGTAGATCGTTGGCATCCTGCAAATATAACAGATGATCCGTATAATCCTGCCACACAATGGGTAGCCGGCTATTATCCGGCATTACGCCACAATTTCTCTAATACTTCGGATAATGGTAGTAGATGGAATTATGGTATTTCCGTTTGGCTTCCGCAAGCTACTTATCTCCGTTTGAAGAGTATGGAGATCGGTTACAATCTGCCAAAATCATTTATGAAAAGAATCGGGTTGAACAGTGCCCGTATCTTTGTCAATGGTTCAAATCTGCTTACGTTCTGTAACAAGGCTTTGAAGGATGCTGACCCCGAACGTGAGGAAAGGGATTGGGGAGCCAACCTGGCATATCCGTTGATGAGAACTTATAACTTTGGGTTAAACATAAACTTTTAATTCTGAAATACCATGAAAAAAAATATTTTATCGATATTCTCATTATGTGCATTGATGGGATTGTCCGGTTGTAATGCCTTCTTGGAACTTGAACCGCTGGATAAAGTGTCTCCCGATCAGTTATTGGAGACAGAAGGTGGTGTAAAGGCACTATTGGCAAACATATATACCATGATTCCTATGGAAGATTTTAATTATCGTCCGAACGCTGGTTTTAATCAACGCGGTTATGATGGTGTGAATGAAACTACTAATTTGGCATTTCTTACCGACGAAGCTACCCGTAGTGACGGAGGAGTGGATATAGGTTACGAAGGATTCAATTATTGGCCCTATGGAGATATTCGTCAGGTGAATATTTTTATGCAGAATGTAGAAAAAGCCAAAGAAGCAGGAACAATTTCTGTTGCAGATGCGGATCGTATGACTGGTGAAGCCCATTTTGCACGTGCTTATATGTATTATGGGCTTGTAAAAAGATATGGCGGCGTTCCTCTGATTGACAAAGTGCAGGACGATGATTATGCCGATGGTGGACCGGGCGCTGTGGCAGTTCCCCGCAGTACAGAGTTGGATACTTGGAAATTTGTATTGAATGAGTGCACCCTTGCTGCTGCTACTTTGCCCGATGCGACTTCTGGTTCGGATTTGTATCGCGTAACCAAGTGGGCAGCTTATGCGTTGAAGTCAAGAGTTGCACTTCATGCAGCTTCTGTAGCCAAGTATTGGAATCTGGCACCTTTGGCTGGTGAAGCTGTCACTCAGAAACTGGTGGGTGGAATGACTTCTGCCGATGCCGATGCATTCTATAAAGAATGTATTGAAGCATCTAAGTCCCTTATAGAGAATTCCGGTAAATCTCTTTATAAGCCTGCTCCGGCTACTGTTAAGGAGGCTGCATCAAACTTCCAGGCCTTGTTCCTGAATGACCAGAATGAAGAGGTCATTTTCAGTAAAGCGTATCTTAATGGAACAACCAATACTAATCAAGGACATAGCTATGCTCAGTTTAATATCCTTCCTCAAGTCAATCCGGGCGCTCTGAAATATGGACGTTTCAATCCGATGTTGGAAATCGTTGATTTGTTTGAAGATTATACGGATGACGGCACGGGAAAAAGTGCAAAGATTGTAACTCGTACGGATGGGAATGAAGATGCTTATATCCCTAATTTCCATAATATGAATAATGCTTCTGTAGTGAACACCTTGATGTCGGTACCTTTTGTTAAATATAACGATTTGTATGAACCGTTTGCCAACAAGGATGCACGTCTGTTGGCAAGTGTGGTTGTGCCGGGTTCATCTTATGCCGGCACTGAGATTATTATCCAGGGCGGATTTATTAAGGACAATAATAGCTATGTGGCTTATTCAAACGAGTCTACTCAGAAAAATGGAACAACATATTATGCTTTAGGAGCCGAAGGTGAAACCATGTTCTCTGGATTTAATAATGTGAACAGTGGTGAGGATGCTAATTGGACTGCTACAGGTTTTGGAGTTCGTAAGTATATGCCCGAGGGCGAGAGCATGTCTCCCGACCGTCTTTCGTCCACTACCTCTTATATTGATATGCGTTTGGCAGAAGTCTACCTGAATTATGCTGAGGCTGTTGTGGAAAATGGTAGTGGATTTGGCGATAAGGAATTGGCTGAGAACTATTTGAATGCTTTGCGACGTAGAGCCGGACATACCGACCGGATATCTTTGACATTAGAGAGTGTTTTGAAGGAACGTCGTGTGGAGATGGCGTTTGAAGGAAAGCGTTTTTGGGATATGAATCGTCGTAGGGAATTCCATACTGAGTTCAGCAATAATAGAATTCGTAAAGCTTTGGTGCCGATGCTTGACTTGCGTGGTGCAGAGCCTAAATATGTCTTTGCAAGGGTGAACTACTTTGGTGACGAAACAAGAGGAGGGCGTACTTTCCAGAACATCAACTACTATAGGGGCATACCTAATATTGCCACGAATGGTTTAGTTCAGAATCCAGGTCATTAATTTGAATAATATTAAGTAGAAAGTTATGAAAAAGATATTGTTATTTGTGTCATGCTTCTTATTCGCATTGACATCTTGTGAAATTGATAATTATGAGGGACCGGATGCTTCCATACATGGTTCTATCCTTGACGAACAGACTGGTGAACTTGTAGGTTCTGATATGGAAAACGGTAATGCAATTAAAGTGAGGGAGCATGGATTTACTAATGCTACGGATCAAACCTGGTATATCACAAATACCGGAGAATACCGTAACAATATGGTTTTTGCTGCCACTTATGATGTCCGTTTTGAAAATGGGAATTTTTATCCATTTGAAGTGAAGGATTTTGTTGTTAAGTCAGGGGATAATGTGTATGATTTCAAGGTTATTCCTTATATTCGCGTTAAAAGTCCAAAAGTAGAAAAGAATGGCAATGTAATTACTGCTACATTCTCGTTGGAAGCTGGTAAACAAGAAGTGAAATTGAAAGAGATTCAGCTGTTTGCTTTTTCAGATATGTGGGTAGGTAACAATGTGAAATTGACGTTGAATGGAGGGACTGATAAGCAAGTGTTTAGTCCGAGTACTGCTATAAATAGCGCTGATATTTATACATTGTCCATCGATCTGGGACAAAATGCTGATGTCTTGAAATACAGCAAGAATTATTATTTCCGTATTGGCGCTCTGGCTGATGTTTCGGGTGTGGGCACTGTACGGCATAATTATGCGCCGGTAGTAGTTATAAAATTGTAATTTATAGCAGAGGGAGACGTTCTGCTTGACGGCAGAACGTCTTTTTTTATCCATACATTAAAAATAAGACCATGAAGAAATTGAACACGATTATTTTAATTTTGCTGGGGATGATATGTACTCAGTTGTATGCTGTACAATTGAATTCGATATATCCTCTAAAACCCAATGACTCCGAAGCTTTTTATTTCACTCCCGAGAACTATCCTATAAAGGCGGATGGAAAGATGGATGTATCGGATGCTTTGCAGGCAGCGATTAATCAAGTGAAGAAAGAAAAGAATTTCGGAATCCTTTTTATCCCTGAAGGTAAATATAAAATTAGCAAGACCATTTATATTCCTACGGCTATTCGTTTGATTGGCTATGGAAAGAATCGCCCGGAATTTATTCTGGCTAAGAATTCTCCGGGTTTTCAGGAGGAAGTAGCTGATGATAAAGGAAAAGCTAAATACATGTTCTGGTTTACGGGAGCCGTTGTCAAGGAAGGTGAGAAACCCCGTGATGCCGGTGCCAGTACGTTCTACAGTGCCATGTCGAATATCAACTTGCGTATAGAAGATGGCAATCCGCATGCAGTGGCGCTACGCACACACTTTGCCCAACACAGTTTTATCAGTTATGTGGCCGTATACATAGGTAAAGGCAAGGCTGGTCTGTTCGATGTGGGCAATGAGTTGGAAAACGTTGCTTTTTACGGGGGAGATTATGGCATTTATACGACAAAAGCTTCTCCCGGATGGCCGGTAATGATGGTCGACTCTTATTTTGAGGGACAGCGTGTAGCTGCTCTTCGTTGCCAGGAGTCCGGTTTGGCAATGGTGAATCTGTATGCCAAGAATGTTCCGGCTGTATTTGATATTGACCCTAATTATTGCGACAAGTTATTTTTGGAAAACAGCTATTTTGAAAATGTAAGTGGTCCGGCAGTGGTGATTACCAACGAGAACAACAGCAACAATCAGATAACCTTCCGCAATGTATATTGTAAGAATGTACCGACCTTGGCGAAATATACCCGTAGCAATACGGCCACCCATGTTGCTCATAAAATCTATAAGGTAAAGTCATACGACCACGGCTTGCAGATGGATAACATGGTGGATATGCCGGAATATGAAACGTTGGTTGATATTGAACCGATACAGAAGATGCCGGTTGCCCAACTGATGGACATCCCTGCACTGCCTGCAATGACAACATGGGTAAATCTGCGCGAATTCGGTGCAAAGGGAGATGGGGAAACGGATGATACGAAGGTCATCCAGGAGGCTATTGACAAGTACGATAATATCTATGTGCCCCAGGGCTGGTATCGCATTACCGAAACTTTGAAGATGAAGCCCGATACCAAGTTGATAGGCCTGCATCCTTTTGGCACTCAGTTCCGGCTAGATGAAAGTACTGCTGCATTCAGTGGTTTTGGCGGTCCGAAAGCGATGGTGGAATCTTCGGAAGGCGGTGCAAATATGCTGATGGGCATTGGTATCAATACCGGCGGTTATAACTATCGTGCTGTAGGTGTGAAGTGGATGGCAAATGCAGATTCTTATATGAATGACGTGAAGTTTGTAGGCGGGCATGGCGGTTTATGGAAACCTAAACCGGGTGTTGAGGAACCACGTGGCCGGTGGAACAGACCGGCTCGTATCAGTTCTCCCGATAATCCGGTAGCGGCTTCGGGCATGGATCTTGCTTGGGACAACCAGTATTGGAGTCTGTGGGTGACCAACAACGGTGGTGGCACCTTTAAAGATATCTGGACAGCAAGCACATATGCCACCAATGGTTTCTATGCCAACAATACTTCTACTCCGGGGCGTATCTATGCCATGTCCATCGAGCATCATGTAAGAAATGAAGTACGTTTCAGCAAGGTGTCCAACTGGAAGGTGTATTGCATGCAAACCGAGGAAGAGAGCCGCGAAAGTACCGATTGCCAACCGATAGAGATGGACGACTGCAAAGATGTGACCTTTGCAAACTTGTATATGTTCCGCGTTATCCGTGTCAATGAACCGTATCACAGTTCTGTACGTATCCGCAATTGCGAGAACATCGCATTTCTGAACCTGCATAACTATTCTCAGATTAAATATACGAATAACATTGCAGTGTTCGATGTCAACAAAGACATTGACATCCGCCCGTGGGAACTTTCTCGCTTGATTGTAACCGGAAAAGAACCTCATCAGCAATCGTTAGGCAATGAAATAGGTAAGGTGAACCAATTGGCTTCCGATTTGGAATTTGCCGAAGGCATTGCGCGCGACAGTAAAGGTAACATTTACTTCTGCGACCATCGGATGCGTCGTATCTTTAAGTGGTCGGTAGAGACAAACAGCTTGTCGCTGCTGGCAGATTTCCCGTGGAAACCCTCCAACCTGGCTTTTGATTCAGAAGATAATCTATTGGTATTGTTCAGATATGATGCGCAGCCGGGATATCTGATTAATGGTAAGCCGGAGGAAATGCCGGTAATGCCTGATACAAAAGGTACTTCTTTCAGCGGATATGGTAATTCCGCATATACAATGAGAGTCTACTCCATTGACCCGGAAAATCCGGAAGAGACCATCAAACTGTTGCCGCGTGTTCCGATGGGTCAAGTGAAGAACGTGTATAAGGCTCTTTATCCTTCTAACCGTTGGAGAGACTTCCACGATTTCAATGCGGTGTCGGTCTATGTTCCTGAAATGTGCTTCCTGGCACCGGATGGAAAAACCATCATTCCTCATTATTTCGACTTGTCACGTAGTTCTTCCCTGCTGGAAGCCTATCCGGGAAAGCCTTTCTATACCTCTGATGAATATGACCGCAGAATGGTGAAGATGGATGTGGCCAATGACGGCACGCTCTCCAACTTGAGCTATTTTGTGGAGCAGGGCGAATTTGGTTCAGCGGTAGATAAGGAAGGAAACCTCTATATAGCGGATGGGGAAATTTATATTTTTGATAAGGATGGCAAGAAGAAAGGGATGATTCGTGTTCCCGAACGTCCGTCCACATTACAGTTTGGCGGTAAGGATGGCAATACATTGTTTGTCACAGGCCGTTCCAAGTTCTTTGGTGTACGTATTAAATAAGGAAAATCCATATTAAAACAAACTGTGTAATGAGAAATTATCAAATAATGAGATACCTGCTGATAGTCTGTTGGATTATCGGTAATATGCCGTCCGGGTGGGCGGCAGAGGGTGGTTCCACCTATACGCAAAGACCGGACGATCCGGAAGCATTCTACTTTACCCCGGAGAATTACGGCTTCAAGGCTGATGGAAAGTCCGACGTGACCGATGCACTTCAAGAGGCAATCAATCAGGTGAAGCGCGAAAAGAACTTTGGGATACTGTTTCTGCCGGAAGGAAATTATCGCATTAGCAAGACGATTCAAATTCCCTCATCCATCCGGCTGATTGGTTATGGGAAGAAACGGCCGGTGATTTATTTGGGAGCCGATACACCCGGTTTCCAGACTACTCAAAATTATATGATATGGTTTACGGGAGGGCTGGCACAAGAGGGCAGGAAGCCTTCGGATGCTGGTGCAGGTACTTTCTATAGTGCGGTGTCCAATGTGGATTTCCGTATAGACAAAGGTAATCCTCAAGCCGTCGCCATTCGTGCGCATTTTGCCCAGCATGGATTTATCAATCATTGCGACATTCGGATTGGTTCGGGAAAAGCCGGCATGTATGATGTTGGCAATGAACTGGAAGACGTCAGGTTTTATGGCGGTGAATATGGGATAATTTCCTCCAGGACTTCTCCGGGATGGCCTATGATGATGGTCGATACTTACTTTGAGGGGCAGAGAAAGGCGGCTGTCTATTCAAAAGAGGTGGGGTTTGCCATCGTCAATATGCATGTGAAGAATACGCCCGTTGCCTTTGAAATGGCAGAGAATCTGGCAGACCGCCTTCATGTGGAGAATTCGTTGTGGGAGAATATTTCGGAAGCCGGTGTCAGGGTAAGCGTAGAGGGAAATACTTTTTCGCAATTGAATCTGGTGAATGTGGATTGCAGGAATGTTCCCGTACTGGTGGGCTATGCTCAAAGTGGAAAGAAAGTTGCCGGAAAAGCAAAAATGTACAGAGTCAAGGAGTTTACTTACGGTCTGGTGTATCAGGATTTGAATGATGCTTCTTCTTTCAGGGAAATATGTGAAATAGAGCCGGTGGCAAAACTGCCGGTTACACTTGGCAAGGACCTTCCGGTTCTTCCGGCAATGGAGACATGGGTCAATATCCGAGACTTAGGGGCAAAAGGTGATGGCGAGACTGATGATACGGAAGTTTTTGAGAAAGCTGTCTCTTTGCATAAAAACATCTATGTGCCCCAGGGTTGGTATCGCCTGACGAGAACGTTGAAGCTGTCTCCCGGTACTAAGCTGATTGGGCTGCATCCTTTTGGGACTCAATTTCTGTTGAAGGAAAGCGAGCCTGCATTCAGTGGTTTCGGCGTGCCTGTGCCTTTGGTTGAATCTTCCGAAGGCGGCGACGACATGCTGAATGGCATAGGTATTAATACCGGTGCGTATAATTACCGTGCTGTCGGCTGTAAATGGATGGCGGGTGAGCGTTCGTACTTGAATGATGTGAAGTTTGTAGGCGGGCACGGCACCTTGCGCAAACCGGCTCCGAATGTTTCCGGACAGTCGTCTTACCGCAGGGGCGAGCGTCGAATTAGTTCCCCGTCTTCTCCGGTCATGGAGACCGGTAAGGATATGGCTTGGGACAACCAGTATTGGAGTTTGTGGATTACAAACAATGGCGGCGGGACAATTAAGGATGTTTGGACAGCCAGTACGTATGCTGCCAGTGGGCTTTATATTAGCGAAACGAAGACTCCGGGACGTATTTATGCCATGTCTTTGGAGCATCATGTCCGTACTGAAGCCCGTTTCCATAATGTGGCCAACTGGAAAATTTATGCTTTCCAGTTTGAGGAAGAAGGTCGTGAAGGGCCTGATTGTTATATGGCAGAAATGTCCAATTGTCAAAATATCGAAATGGTAAATGTGTGGATGTATCGCGTTATCCGTGCCTTTATGCCGAAGAGGATAGGTTTCCGCATATGGGATTGCAAGAATATCACTTTCCGTAATATGCACAATTATACGCAGATATTGCCAGTCATAGAGTTTCCTATATATGATATGAATAAGAAGTTGCCCGTTTATTCGTGGGACTTTGCCCGTCTCACTGTTTCGGGTAGCGAGAAGAGCCTTCGCCCTTCCTGCACGGTCATGGACAAGCCTGTGAAGCTGGCTACCGGTTTTGAACTGGCCTCCGGAGCTACTACCGACAGTAAAGGAAATATCTACTTCTGTGAAAACCGTCTGAAGAAAATCTATAGATGGTCGGCAGACACGGAGCAGATTACTTTGATAGCCGATTATCCCTGGAAGCCTTTTACATTGACTACTGATACGCAAGACAATCTGCTGGTTATTTTCCGCTATGACCCTCAGCCGGGTTATCTGGTGAACGGCAAGCAGGAAACGGTAGTGCGCTTGCCGGATGATAATCCGATGTACAGTGGTTGGGGTAACAGTGGCTGGAGTGCTTGGGGGTATTCTTTTAATCCGGATAACGTGGATGCTACGATGAAGCCTATGCCACGTGTCGTTACAGCCGGTATGAAGAATATACAGAAAGTCATTCACCCTTCCAGTCGTTGGAGAGGTGACTTTGACAAGGTGGTTGCCAGTATGCCTGAGTATAGTTTTGTCGCTCCGGATGGCGTGACAATTATTCCGGATACCTATGATTTGGGGCGTTCTTGTGCTTTGACTGTTACAGTTCCCGGTCAGTCAGAACCGGTTTATATTGTAAATGAGATGAATAAAACGACAGTACAACTTTCCGTTGGTGGGGATGGCCGTTTGACAGAACAAGGAATAATATGTCCTTATGGCCAATACAGTAATGTGACCGATGCTGACGGAAATGTCTATGTTGCTGATGGTGAAATATTTGTCTATGACAAATATGGTAAAGAGCAGAGACGTATTCAGATAGAAGAACGCCCGATTTCCTTGGCAATTGGTGGAAGGCAGAAGGATATGCTTTTTGTTACCACCTCAAGTTCTTTCTATGGAATTAAGATACGTTAGGTATTGTATAGGTAAAAAAGAATTAGCCCCTGCGGTCGTTTTATATCGCAGGGGCTAATTTATTATAAGAAGGTCTCTTTTCCTTATAGGCTGATTGTTTGGAATATTATTTTTCCAGCAGCTCTTTCAGAAAAGAATCCAGTTCCTCATCCAATCCTTTCAGTAGCTCTTCATTGACCAATAGAGTATCATCATCCATCAGCAACAGTTCTGCTATTGTTTCTCTATCATCATCCACCAGTACAAAAGAGAATGGTTTCAGAATAGTCAGCTTGTCGAACTTTCCTTCATTTTTCATGTTGCAGAGCAGTGAGGACAAGATACGCTCTACATTTTCGTAGAAATCATCCCCCTCGTATGTCATCCATTCTTCAATGGAAGTATTGGCAAGCTCTTCATCTTCATCATCAAAGATAGACAGTTCGCCCGAATTCTGATTCGGTTGCAGATGAATGTCTGTAACGATAGTCTGTTCGCAACCGCAGGTGTATTTGCCGATTGCTTTTTTAAGAGTGTCCTCCAAGAGTGCTAATGACGATTGACTGAGCTTCATAATAACTTTCTTTTCTTAATGGTTGTTCAAAGGTATAAAAAAAACGGTTATCTCTGCATCATTTGACTAAAAATCATCATCAAATCTGTTCATTTGCATGTTCAGGCGTGCCATTCCCTCTTTTCGTTTCTCCAATTCGTCTACATACATGCTGATAAAGATGTAATAGGAGATGGTTCCATCATGTATTTCGCCTGTCTCTTTTTTGTCTGTCTTGCTTTTCTCACGGGCAAGGGTTTGCGCTTTTAATGCCCATTCCAAGGCAGTATCTATGCTGTCTTGCATTTCGTAGCCCAAAGCGGTGTTATAGGCTGCATACATTTTCTGTTTTCCTTTTTTTGTTTCGTAGGTCTGCTTCCAGAGCTCTACTGCTTTACTCCAATTTTCTTCTTTGGCATATACGGCTGCGTCACGCATATTTACAGAACCACCACTGAAGAGATAGCGGTTACCAGTTTTCCAATAAGGGAGTAGATGTCTTACCGGAACCGTTCCTGCAAATTCAGATGCTTGCTTCACCATGTCTTCTTCGCTGATGAGGCGGGAACGTACTGACGCTTCACCATTTCCTGCCTCTTCCCAGAAAATACTGTCATTGCTGTTGACGGTCACCATAGGACCTTTGCGGTTAGGTAAATATATTCTGACGGTAGGATATACCTTTACATCCACTGTGCCGAGGAACACACCCCAGTCGGGCATATAACTTATCTTGCGATTGGAACGCATTTGTATGTTTTCCAGGGCTATCAGGAAATCTACGTCCAAATTCTGTGTAAGTTCCAGTACTTCATCTCTCGATAATGTGCTTTCGCGGGGATTGATGTCTTTACTCCGGAGGGCAGAGTCGCATATCACAACCTCTTCAAAGTAGTTTTCGTTGGCAAGGGCCTCTGCAAGGGATTCGGTTGTTATTGCGGCGTCTCCATTGTAGTAGTTGGTGAGGCGTGCCACCTCATTCTCGCTTTTTTTCTGTTCTTCCTCAGTGATGATGAGTTTGTTGTCCGGTACGTTTGGCATGTTGTTGACAACAGCCACACGTTTCAGTGTTGCCGGGAAACTGACTTCTGCCGGAAGCATATAATCAATGGACAGTTGTTCTACACTCTGGCAGCTGCCTAACAGCAGAGACCCCATCAATAACAGACAATAGTGATATTTGGTCATAGTCTTTGGTTTTGTTCTTTGGAGCAAAAGTACTCTTTTAGCTGAATATTCAAAAGCTGGAACGAATAAAAAATGTGATAATGTGGTAGGAGAAAAAGTGATAGGGTGATAAAAGATACCTGACGGTATCATCTTATCACCCTATCGCCTTATCATTTTATAGCTTTGCTTTATGCATTCCGTCCGTGGCAGTTTTTGTATTTCTTACCGCTTCCGCAAGGACAAGGATCATTGCGTCCTACGGTCTTCTCGGCACGGATAGGTTCGCGTCTTGGTTGTTCACGTGTATCTTGTGCCGCAGCGGCCTGCTGGTTCGGGTCATTCAAATCAACCTTCTGTTCGCGATACTTGCTCATATCCTGGCGTTGTTCCGGAGCAGCCTGGCGCACCTCTACTTGGCGGGGAGCCTGGGGAGCCTCAGGGGCTTCAGCCGGAGCCTCTTGTACCGGGATTTGTCCACGCATTAAGATAGAGATAGTCTGATTATTAATCTTATTCACCATGGCATCAAACAAGTTCACAGATTCCAGCTTGTAAATCAGCAGCGGGTCTTTCTGCTCGTAACTTGCATTCTGCACGGAGTGTTTCAGCTCGTCCAGCTCGCGCAGGTTTTCTTTCCATGCTTCGTCGATGACGTGCAGCAAGATGGATTTCTCGAATGACTTCACCACCTCCTTACATTCTGTCTCATAAGCTCTCTTCAGGTTGCAGGAGATGTTGTACATACGTTTTCCGTCTGTGATGGGGATAAGTATGTTTTCGTACATGTGTCCCTGCGTTTCGTATACTTGTTTGATGACCGGATAGGCTATCTGTGCCATACGTTCTGTCTTGCGTTTGAAGAGTTCCATGGCAGCGTCAAAAGTTCTGTCTGCCAGTTTTTCTTTCTTCTCATTACGGAATTCCTCTTCGGTGAAAGGTACTTCCATGGCAAGTGTCTGGAGCACATCCATCTTGCAGTTTTCGTAGTCGGGCGCTTCAATGGCATTGGCACAACGGTCCCAAATCATGTTCACGATATCCATGCCGATACGTTCGCCCATCAAAGCGTGGCGGCGTTTGGTGTAGACTACTGTACGTTGCTTGTTCATCACGTCGTCATATTCCAACAGACGCTTACGGATGCCGAAGTTGTTTTCCTCAACTTTCTTTTGCGCACGTTCAATGGATTTGGAAATCATGCCGTGTTCAATCATTTCACCTTCTTTGAAACCCAGTTTGTCCATTACACTGGCAATGCGGTCACTGGAGAACAAACGCATCAGGTCATCTTCCAAAGATACGAAGAATACAGAAGAACCCGGGTCGCCTTGACGTCCTGCACGACCACGTAACTGACGGTCCACACGGCGTGATTCGTGGCGTTCTGTACCGATGATGGCAAGACCGCCTGCAGCTTTCACTTCCGGACTCAGCTTGATGTCGGTACCACGGCCGGCCATATTGGTAGCGATGGTTACAGCACATTTCAAACCGGCAGTAGCCACAATATCCGCTTCCTTCTGATGCAGTTTGGCATTCAATACACTATGTTCAATCTTACGCATGGTAAGCATTTTGCTCAACATTTCAGAGATTTCAACAGAAGTGGTACCCACCAGTACGGGGCGTCCTGCTGCCACCATTTTTTCTATCTCTTCGATGACTGCTTTATATTTTTCACGTTTTGTCTTGTAAACGCGGTCATTCATGTCATTACGGGCAATGGGGCGGTTAGTCGGAATAACCACTACATCCAGTTTGTAGATGTCCCACAACTCGCCGGCTTCTGTTTCTGCCGTACCGGTCATACCGGATAGTTTGTGGTACATACGGAAATAGTTCTGTAATGTAATGGTGGCAAAAGTCTGGGTGGCAGCTTCTACTTTCACGCCTTCTTTGGCTTCGATGGCTTGGTGCAAACCGTCAGAATAACGACGTCCTTCCATGATACGTCCCGTCTGCTCATCCACAATCTTCACTTGGCCGTCAATTACCACATATTCGTCATCTTTCTCGAACATGGTGTATGCCTTCAACAGTTGGTTGATGGTATGCACACGTTCGCTTTTGATGGCATAGTTGGTCATCAGGGCATCCTTCTTTTCAAGGCGCTGTTCGTCTGTCAGCTCTGTTTCGTTTTCCAAGGCAGAGAGTTGCGCTGTGATATCGGGGAGTACGAAGAAAGTGGGGTCCTCTACATTGCTACTAATCAAGTCTACGCCCTTGTCCGTCAAATCCACGCTGTTCATTTTCTCTTCGATAACGAAGTACAGCGGGTCAGTCACCTCGTGCATGCGCTTGTTGTTCTGCTCCATGTAGATTTCTTCGGTCTTCAGCATACCGGCCTTGATGCCTTGTTCGCTGAGGAACTTGATGAGTGCCTTGTTCTTGGGCAGGCACTTGTGACTGCGGTACAAAGCGAGGAAGCCTTCTTCCTGGTCTTTCTTATCGTTTGATGCAATCAGGCGCTTGGCATCGGCCAGGTATTGGGTAGCCAGTTTTTTCTGAGCTTCTACCAGACGTTCCACTTGCGGGCGGAGCTGTTCGAAGAGTTGGTCATCGCCTTTGGGAACCGGTCCGGAGATAATCAGCGGAGTACGGGCATCATCAATCAATACTGAGTCCACCTCATCGACAATGGCATAATTATGTTGGCGTTGTACCAGGTCTTTGGGGCTGATAGCCATGTTGTCACGCAGGTAGTCGAAACCGAATTCATTGTTTGTACCGAACGTGATATCTGCCAGATAAGCTTTGCGACGGGCATCAGAGTTGGGCTGGTGCTTGTCGATGCAATCTACACTCAAACCGTGGAACATGTAAAGAGGACCCATCCACTCGGAGTCACGTTTTGCCAGATAGTCGTTCACTGTTACCACGTGCACGCCGTTACCAGTCAGGGCATTGAGGAATACCGGTAGGGTAGCTACCAATGTCTTACCTTCACCGGTTGCCATTTCGGCAATCTTACCTTTATGTAGAACCACACCACCAAATAGCTGTACATCATAATGTACCATGTTCCATACAGTATCGTTACCACCTGCTATCCAATGGTTCTGGTAGATGGCTTTATCGCCTTCGATGCGTACAAAGTCTTTAGTGGCAGCCAGTTGGCGGTCAAAATCGGTAGCTGTAACCACTATTTCTTCATTTTCAGAGAATCGTTTGGCTGTTTCCTTTACAATAGAGAAAGCGGTGGGTAATACTTCGTCCAGCGCTTTTTCATAAATCTCCAATATCTCTTTCTCGATTTTGTCGATTTGGTTGAAGAGGTCTTCGCGTTTTTCCAGTTCGGTATCTTCAACGCTGGCTTTCAGTTCTTCCACTTTGGCGCGTTGTTCGGCTGCCGAATCGTGGATGTAGGCTTTCAGTTCTTCTGTCTTGGCGCGTAGGGCGTCGTTGTCGAGTTTGGCTACTTCCGGGTAAGCGGCTTTGATTTTCTCCACCCACGGTTGTATTTCTTTCATGTCGCGTGTGGATTTGTTGCCGAAAATCGAGCTTAAAAATTCATTAAATCCCATTATATATTTGTTTTTATTATTATTGCTGAGTTAGTTGAGCGTGCAAAGTTACTGATTTCTATACAGATTATCCAGATTTGCACAGATTATTTTAGAATCAAAAGTCAAGGGGAGATGCTGTACTTGCATTAGGGGCGCGGATGCGCATTACACTTGCCAAGGTAGGGGCAATGCGGTCAATACTGATGGGGGTACGGATGGTTTCAGCCTTCATTCCTCCTCCCAATAAAATGAGGGGAGCAGGAATATCGGCCGTACGTACTACACGGTTATCAGTACTATTTTCCTGCATGATAGTCCAGCCCGGGAGTATTTCAATGAGCAAATCGCCAGAGCGCTTGCGATGAAAACTATTGCGTATACGTTCTATTTGCGGTGACCAGGGGCCCAAAAGCAGGCGATGAGCTGAATATACTTCGCTCACGCCACTAAACTGAACCAGAAATTCGGCAGATTTTTCTTGAATTTCAGTCAGGCTCAACTGCTTGTTCTCAATAAGTTTATGGTTGAGATAGATTTGTTGGTCATAATAAGCTTCCACATATTGTCCCTCGCCATAGGATGCCATGAGGTACATGTTTAGCAGGGCGGCACAGCGGTTCAGGTAGAATTCACCACCCGGTATCCGGTATACGCCCGGGTCGGCTGCTTCCGGGTCGGCATAGCCGGTGGAGGTGATGCAGAAAAGTACGTTGTGGAGCCCAACTTTACGTTCTATGAGCTCTAATAAGGAAGCTATACTACGGTCCAGTCGCACGTAGGTGTCTTGCATTTCCATGGCACATTCCTGCGTACTTCGGTGGTTATAATTTCCTGCGTAGTAAGTCAGCGATAATAGGTCGGGCACGTCATCTTGTCCGATAGTGCTCTTATTCAGCAGCTCTTCGGTCAGCAGGTTGACTTCCTCATTGATGAAAGGGCTGGTTATCAAGCGGCGGAACTTGTTTGTCCGTTCACCATCCAGCTTGTATTTGAATGGCTCGTTGCGCCATTCGGGCAGAAATGTATAGTTGGTAAAAGGAAGTGCAGGTGTCCATACCATATCCTTGATACGGTAGTCGGGAGATTTCCGGTCGTTGTATTGACTCAGCCACCACGGAAATTCATTATAATAAGTTGTACTGCACCATTTTCCGGTATTGTTATTAAGCCAGAAGGCACCGTTCCCCGCGTGTCCGGCACCCAATATGGCGGCATCGCGGAAAGGTGCGATGGCGTAGACCAGACCTTTGTTGCGGGTAGCTATTTTCAGCTCGTCGGCAATGGTGGAGGTCAGTAATAGGGAGGGGGAAGTGCTTTCGTCGGTATAGTTGCCCATGAAGTTGGGGTCTTCTACACAGTCTATGGGGCGTAGTGTACCTGCATCCAGCCACTGCTCTGCAATGATGCCGTTCATGGACGGTGTTGTCCCGGTATAGATGGCGGCAATGGCCGAGGCTCGGTCCGTTCCGCAAAAAGGAAATTCTGCTTGACGGAATACTTTACCTTCACGCAGTAAGCGCTTAAACCCCTTTTCTCCGTATAAGGACGAAAATGCTTCCATATAGTCTGTACGCAACTGGTCAATGGTCAATGTTACCACCAGCTTTGGGGAGGCAGGCAGCGGTTGGGCTTGCAGACCACTGAATGTAAGTGCGAGTATGGAAGTTATCAGTCCTTTTTTCATTACTTTCGTTTGTATGTTAGAATGAGGTTGCTTGCAGAACGTATCAGCAAACACAGTGCCAAAGGTAATACTGCTGGCGGAATTCTCTGCGGAATTATTGTCCAAAGCCCTATAAAAAGTGTTAAAACTGCAAAATTAACCAGCATATAGCGGCTTATTTCCCTTTTTCGTACCCTGGATAGCATGAATGGAAGGCAGAAAAGGTGAAATGGATGGAATACAAATAATATATAATTGGGACTTACTGCCGGATGCTGTGAGAATAGTGCTAAAAATGCCAGTATACATCCGGCTATTCCGGCAATCAAAAAGAGTATGAGGTCTATGCCCCAGAGAGTTTTCCCTCTTCGTATGCCGTAAATGCTGATGCCTGCTACAAGTATCAGTAATAGCGAAGCCGACTGCATCGGTGTGATGCCTCCGCTGACGAAGTCGGCTGGTGTTTTACCCGTTACTACGATTTTTTCTTCTTTAGCAACCAGTGGCCGTGTTTGTCCTTCTTTGTCCACAATCTGCGCTTTATTGAAATACTCCTGCATGTAGAAGGGGACGAACATTGCCAGCCGCCGGTTGATGGGCTCGTCTGCTTTGCTGCCCATGCATAGGTCCATGCCGAAACGTGACCACAAATGGCCTTCACTGTATTTATGCAGCAAATCCCTGAAAGAGATTCCCGTACTGTTAGCAGTCATATTGTCAGCGTATTGCAGAGTGCCGTTGATGGCACGCTCTATCTGGTCCCGCGGGCGGGTGGCACAATTGTCGTAGAAAAAATTGTAACGGTATACTCGGTTTTCAGGGCGGTAGTTCTCTGTCAATAGTGCTATCAGGCGTTCTTTTTCCTCTTCGGTTAGGTTTAACGTCTGTTGCCAGACATCGCGTCCCAGATAGTTGTATTCGGCGGCGAAATGCTCATAATCGGTGACTCCAAGTTGATAATCCGTTTCTCCCAAGGCAAAACGGAAGATGAAGTTAGGGGCGTTGAAGTTGAACATGCCGTAATTGAAGACGGCGTCAATGCCACGTGTATAGTTCTCGTATCGTATGGCAGTGTGTCCGAATAGGGAATAAATCTCTCCTCCTGCAGCGCAAGTCAGTAGGCTGACGCGTACGGAGTCTGTTGCAGCAGTCTTTTGCTGTTGTGTCACCTGGGCATTTGCTGAAGGCAAACAGAAGAAAAAGATTACTATATATATATGTATAAGTAGGCTTCGTTTCATGCTGCAAACTTACGGAAAAAACTAATATTATCCCAATTTGTGATTAGGAACTAAAGCGGTTATTCGCGTTGTTCCGGTCATCTGTGTCCGAAGAATCTTTTTTAATTATGAACTTGATACAATTCTTAATTCGCATTATTGGTTGTTTTGAATCAACTGTCGAGTACGAGTGGTAGGTATTTTCTATTTACAAACGATACGGGTGCAAGAAATAGTGGTATATTGAACCTGATTCAGTCGTATACTGAATGCCATTCAATCGTATACTGAATAGGGCTCAGTCGTATACTGAATGTAGCGCATTTAGCTGTATTGATAATCAGATGGTTGTGGTATGATGCTGTGGCTTTAATAAATTTCAACAGAATGTAGAAGTGGCATTGTGATTGTTTGGTGCGGATGTGAATAAGAATTCTTGTGCAGTTGTTCTTCTAATAAAGAGGTGGTTTCTGCTGAATTTCAATATTAATGTTATATCTTTGCGCCGCTAAATTTATGCAATACGGTGAATCTCATTATTGATATAGGAAATACAATCGCCAAGATGGCGGTGTTTGATGGTGGACGTATCGTGGAGGTGGTGTATGACTCCAATCTGACGTTGGAACGGTTGCCTGAAGTATGCCGTACATATACGATTGAAAAAGCGATAGTGGCTACTGTCATTGATTTGAGTAGAGAGGTGTTGTCGCAACTGGAAGGTATGGCTGTCCCTATTCTGTGGCTCAATGAAAAGACTTCTCTTCCGGTAGAAAACCTCTATGAAACTCCCCGGACGCTGGGGTATGATCGTATGGCGGCGGTGGTAGGAGCCAATGAGCAATTTCCTGGCAGGGATATACTGGTGATTGATGCCGGTACCTGTATCACTTATGAGTTTGTTGATGCTGCTGCCCGCTATCATGGCGGGAATATCTCTCCCGGCCTGCAGATGCGTTTCAAGGCGCTTCATCAGTTTACCGGACGGCTTCCAATGGTGGCTCTTGAGGGGCGGATGGTGCCCATGGGGAAGGATACCGATACAGCTATCCGTGCCGGAGTACTGAAGGGTATTGAATATGAAATTTCAGGTTACGTTACGGCTATGAAGCATAAATATCCTGAACTTTTGGTTTTTTTAACGGGCGGGGATGATTTTTCTTTTGATACAAACTTAAAAAGTATCATCTTTGCAGACAGATTTTTAGTGTTGAAAGGATTAAATAGAATTTTAAACTATAATAATGACAGGCTATAGACAAACACTGTTAGTGCTCTTGCTCACGATATTATCAGGAGCGGCAGTCGCTCAAAATAATACAAATTCTCCCTATACACGATATGGATATGGACAGTTATCTGAACAAGGCTCAAGTAACAGCAGGGCGATGGGTGGTATTGCCTATGGTTTACGAGACAAGTACCAGACTAACTTCGCTAATCCAGCATCCTATACGGCGGTAGATTCGTTGACTTTTATCTTTGATGGAGCAGTCTCTCTACAGAATACAAACCTCAGTAACGGTACTCTGAAACGAAATGCCAAGAATTCCAGTTTTGATTACATCACGATGCAGTTTCGTGCAAGTAAATGGGCTGCCATAAGCTTGGGATTGTTGCCTTATTCGAATGTGGGATACAGCATGGGAGAGTACCGGGAAGATACGGAATTCCCAGACAAATCTACGACGGTAAGCTATTCGGGAGAAGGAGGTCTGCATCAGCTTTATTTAGGTGCGGGCTTTAAAATAATTAAAAATCTTTCTGTCGGTGCGAATTTTTCGTATCTTTGGGGAGATATAACAAGAACCGCTGCGGAAACCTTTCCGTCCAGTTCAAGTGTATTTCCTATTACAATACAGTCTAATGTGGCTGTAAAGAGTTATAAGTTGGATTTTGGAGCGCAGTACACCCATCAGTTTGGGAAAAAGCATGTTGCAACGTTGGGAGTCGTCTTTTCTCCGGGGCATGATTTGAGTAACGATGCGTACGAAGTTACGCAGACTGGTGATAGCAATACGGGAGCTACTTCGGCAACGAGGGACACTATTGTTACTTGCGGCATTCCGACAACATTTGGCGCAGGTGTGACGTACGTGTACGACAATCGTCTGACGGTAGGAGCGGATGTGATGTTCCAGAATTGGAGCAAAGTGAGCTATATGAACAATGACGAGGCGTTTTGCGACCGTGGAAGAATATCCGTTGGTGCAGAGTATCTGCCGAATCCTATGGGAAGAAGTTATTTGTCTCATGTGAAGTATCGTTTGGGAGCTTATTATTCCAAACCTTATTATAAGATAGACGGTGTACGTGCCGCTGATGAATATGGTGTTACTGCCGGTTTTGGATTACCCATACCGAGAACCCGTTCTGTATTGAGCCTTTCTGCGCAATACGTGCGAACCAAAGGAACCCAAGCAGCGTTCTTGAACGAAAATACATTGCGCATTTGTATCGGAGTAACCTTTAACGAACGTTGGTTCTTCAAGCGTAAAGTGGATTAATGGAAATTGAATAGACAAAAATATAACAACTAAAATTTAAATACAATGAAAATTAAGACGCTTGTGGCTGTCTTGCTCCTTTCGGGTGGAGTGACCAGCACTTTCGCACAGACTGAAAATTGTAATTCGAACAGTAGTATCTCTCATGAAGCAGTGAGAGCTGGTAACTTTAAGGATGCATACGCTCCTTGTATGGCTGTATTGAAGGATTGTCCTACACTGCGGTATTACACATTTACAGATGCTCAGAAGATTTTAGTGGGTTTCTTGAGTCAGATTAAGGATAGAAATTCTGCTGATTACAAGAAGTATTTTGATGAGTTGATGGATGTATATGATTTGAGAATGAAGTACATTCCTGAATTCATTGGTAAGGGAATGAAGGGCGTGCCGAGTGTGGCTGATGCCTTGGGTGCCAAAGCTGTGGATTATCTTCAGTTCGCTCCTGCTCCGGACCTTAATACGGCTTATAATTGGCTGAAAGAATCTGTTCATGCTGAAAAGGGTGGTTCCAAAGGTGCGGTGTTGCACTATTTCCTGGATACTTCCATGCAGAAGGTAAAGGCTGATGATAATCATACCGACCAGTTCTTCCAGGATTATATTGATGCTTCCAAGTATGCAGATGACGCACTTGCTGCTGAAACCAAGGAAGCTAAGAAGGCTAACTTGCAAGCTATCAAGGATAACCTCGTGGCCATGTTCATTCAGAGTGGTGTAGCTGATTGTGAATCTTTGCAGAATATCTATGGTCCTAAGGTGGAAGCAAGCAAGACTGACTCCGCTTTCTTGAAGAAGGCATTGAACATCCTGAAATTGATGAAGTGCAACGAAAGCGAAGTTTACTTCAAGGCATCTGAGTACATGTATCAGATTGACCCGACTGCCGATGCAGCTGTAGGTGTAGCATACATGTACTATAAGAAAGGTGACTATGACAATGCCGTGAAGTATTTTGATGAAGCATTGGCTAAAGAAACAGATAATGACAAGAAGGCTGAAATGGCATACGCTACTGCCGCAGCCTTGATGCAGGCCAAGAAACTCTCTCAGGCAAGAAGCTACTGCCAAAAGGCTATGAGCTTTAAGGAGAACTATGGAGAGCCTTATATTTTACTGGCACAGCTTTACGGCTCCAATCCTAACTGGACCGATGAGCCTGCTCTGAATAAGTGTACTTACTTTGTAGTAATTGACAAGCTGCAGAGAGCTAAAGCTGTAGATCCTTCAGTTACAGAACGTGCTAACGAATTGATTGGTACTTATTCCCGCCACACTCCCCAGGCTAAAGACCTCTTTATGTTGGGTTACAAAGCTGGTGACCGTATCACTATCGGCGGATGGATAGGTGAATCTACAACTATCAGATAAAATCATGTTGCTACAACCCATCAACGTTGTTTATCATAAAAATGCGAGCATAACCATTGTCCTTGGGGCAATGGTTATGCTTCTTTTATTTTCTTCATGTTCCGGGAAGAAGAAGGAGCTGGGAGATGCCATTACCGAGCGTGACTCTATGGCAGTGATGGATACCCGCGGGGTGACTACACTGGTGTCTGACTCGGGTGTAACACGTTATCGCATCAATACGGAAGAGTGGCTGGTCTTTGACCGGAAAAATCCTCCTTACTGGGCTTTTGAAAAGGGGGTCTATTTGGAGAAGTTCGACTCTATCTTCCAAGTGGAGGCAAGTATCAAGGCTGATACAGCCTACTTCTTTAATAAGGAGGAGTTGTGGAAACTGATGGGGAATGTGCATATACAGAATTTGAAAGGTGAGCAGTTTGATACAGAGCTGCTGTATTGGGACCAGCGGGCACAAAGAATTTATTCGGATGAGTTTATCCGTATCGAGCAGCCTGACCGTATCATTACGGGACATGGCTTTGAATCCAATCAGCAGATGACTGTTTACACGATTCGCAAGCCGGAGGGTATCTTCTATGTTGACGAGGAGACTGCCGCAGCAGACAGCTTGCAGACTGATACCATAAATTGATAAAATGGATACCGTTATTTTTTTATTGATAACCATGGCTTTCTCTGCTTTCTTTTCAGGAATGGAGATTGCCTTTGTTTCCGTAGATAAACTGCGCTTTGAGATGGAAAGGAAGTCAGGCGTCACTTCCGGTATCATTTCCTATTTCCTTCGCAACCCGAATAACTTCATCTCGACCATGCTGGTGGGTAATAACATCGCGCTTGTCATTTATGGTATCTTGATGGCACAAATCATAGAGGTGAATCTTCTTGCCGGAATTATTTCCAATCATTTTGTAATGGTGTTGGTGCAGACTGTAATTTCCACTCTTATTATTTTGGTAACCGGTGAGTTCTTGCCGAAGACTTTGTTTAAAATCAATCCCAATCTGATGCTGAGGGTATGTGCCATTCCTTTATTCATATGTTATGTCATTCTGTTTCCTGTTTCAAAGTTTGCATCGGGATTGTCGTATCTGTTCCTTCGGATATTTGGGATGAAAGTAAACAAGGAGGCGTCGGCCAAGGCTTTTGGCAAAGTGGATTTGGATTACTTCATCCAGTCGAGCATAGAGAATGCGGAAAGTGAAGAAGAACTGGATGCAGAGGTAAAGATATTCCAAAATGCGCTTGACTTTTCGAATATAAAGATACGCGACTGTATTGTACCGCGTACAGAGGTGGTAGCTGTAGATCTGACCACTACATTGGAAGAATTGAAATGTCTTTTTGTGGAGTCGGGTATTTCCAAAATCATAGTATATGATGGAAATATAGATAATGTGGTGGGATATATTCACTCGTCGGAGATGTTCAGGAATCCGGTGGACTGGAGGAATAACGTGAAGGAAGTGCCTATTGTACCCGAAACGATGTCGGCCCACAAACTGATGAAACTGTTCATGCAACAGAAAAAAACGATTGCTGTAGTGGTGGACGAATTCGGTGGTACGGCGGGTATCGTCTCTTTAGAGGATTTGGTGGAAGAAATTTTTGGCGATATTGAGGATGAGCATGATAACACATCCTATGTGTGTAAGCAGTTGGGTGAACGTGAATATGTGCTTTCGGCCCGTCTGGAAATAGAAAAGGTAAATGAGACTTTCGGGCTCGACCTGCCGGAATCGGATGATTATCTGACAGTGGGCGGTCTGATTTTGAACCGTTATCAAAGTTTCCCGAAACTGCATGAAGTGATTGAAGTGGATAATTATCAGTTTAAAATAATCAAGGTAACAGCCACTAAAATTGAGTTGGTAAGACTGAAAGTCATTGAATAATTTCATTTAGGCGTAATTTTTTAAAGAATAAATGGATGCGTATTAGCATTTTTTGTATCTTCGTGCGCTAAAATGAACATGTTAGGAAAATAATAATAAACAAATAAATCATATTAACTAAAATGGCAACATTACAAAACATTCGGTCTAAAGGACCTTTATTGGTGATTGTTATTGGTTTGGCGCTGTTTGCTTTCATCGCAGGTGACGCGTGGAAAGTGCTTCAGCCACACCAGTCACAAGACGTAGGTGAAGTGAACGGGGAATCAATTTCCGCTCAGGATTTTCAAGCATTGGTAGAAGAATATACAGAAGTCATCAAGTTCTCCAGTGGCAACAGTGCATTGAGCGATGAGCAGACAAACCAAATCAAAGATGAAGTATGGAGAACATACGTCAATAATAAGCTGATTGAAAAGGAAGCAAAGAAACTCGGTCTGGTTGTATCGAAGGCTGAGATTCAGGCTATCATTAATGCCGGTGTGCATCCGATGCTGCAACAGACTCCGTTCCGTAATCCTCAGACCGGTGCGTTTGATAAGGATATGTTGAAGAAGTTCTTGGTGGACTATTCAAAAATGAATAAGGCACAGATGCCTTCACAATATGCAGAATACTATGAATCCATGTACAAGTTCTGGTCTTTCCTCGAAAAGTCCCTTATCCAGGCACGTCTTCAGGAGAAGTATCAGGCTTTGATTACAAAATCTCTTTTCTCCAACCCGGTAGAAGCTCAGGACGCTTTTGATGCAAGAGTAGAGCAGTCAGACCTGCTGCTTGCTGCAGTTCCCTATTCTTCTATCGTTGACTCTACCATCGTTATCAAGGATTCCGATTTGAAAGCTGCATACGACAAGAAGAAAGAACAGTTCAAGCAATATGTGGAAACTCGCAATATCAAGTTCATTGATGTGCAAGTTACTGCAAGTGCAGAAGACAGAGCTGCTCTCCAGAAGGAAATGGAAGAATACACCGAACAACTTACTGCCAATCCTTCTGACTATACTACCTTCATCCGTTCTACCGGTTCCGAAGCTCCTTATACAGACTTGTTCTACACTACTAAGTCTCTGCCTGCTGATGTGACAGCCCGTTTGGACTCTGTTGCGGTGGGTGGTGTGTTCGGGCCTTATTATAACGTATCTGACAATACCCTCAACTCTTTCAAGAAATTGGCTACTGCTGCCATGCCGGACTCTATCGAGTTCCGTCAGATTCAGGTAGTTGCCGAAGATGCTGAAAAGACGAAGACTTTGGCCGACAGCATCTACAATGCTATTAAGGGTGGTGCCAGCTTTGCTGAAGTTGCGAAGAAGTACGGTCAGACCGGTGAGCCTACCTGGATTTCTTCTGCTAACTACGAAGGCGCACAGATTGACGGTGACAACTTGAAATACATTACCGCTGTCACAACTTTGGGACAGAACGAACTGACCAATCTGGCGTTGGGACAAGCAAATGTCATTTTGCAAGTAACCAACAAGAAGGCTGTCAAGGATAAATATAAGGTAGCCGTTATCAAGCGTCCGGTAGAATTCAGCAAGGAAACTTACAGCAAGGCATACAATGAGTTCAGCCAGTTCATCGCTGCAAACAATACTTTAGAGAAAATGATTGCCAATGCGGAAGATGCTGGTTACAAGTTGCTGGATAGAGCCGATTTGTACAGCTCTGAACATGGTATCGGTGGTATCAGAGGAACCAAAGATGCTTTGAAATGGGCGTTTGAGGCAAAAGCCGGTGAAGTTTCTGGTTTGTACGAATGTGGCGAGAGCGACCGTATGCTGGTAGTAGGTGTTGCAAGTATTGTTCCTGAAGGTTATCGCCCACTGGCTTTGGTAAAGGACCAGTTGAGAGCTGAAATTCTCCGTGACAAGAAAGCAGAGAAGATTATGGCTGATATGAAGGCTGCCAATGCAACTTCGTTCGAGCAGTACAAGAATATGGCAAATGCTGTCAGTGATTCTGTAAAGCACGTTACTTTCTCTGCTCCTGCCTATATCCCGGCATTGCGTAGTAGCGAACCTCTGGTAGGCGCGTACGCTTCTATTGCTGAAGTGAACAAGCTGAGTGCTCCTATCAAGGGTAACGGTGGTGTATTCGTTCTGCAACCATATGCAAAAGAGAAGCTGAACGAAACATTCAACAAGGAAACTGAAGAGGCTAACTTGGCTAACATGCATGCACGTATGGCAAGCCAGTTCATCAGTGACTTGTATATGAAAGCCAACGTAAAAGACCAACGTTATTTATTCTTCTAAGAATAGAAAACCCATATTGAAAAGCCGTCCGGTACTTCCGGGCGGCTTTTTCATTGTCTGTACATTTCATTTTCTACACTCTCCGTTGTCTTTGTGCAACTTTATTCCTACCTTTGCATTTTTGAAAGAGTTTTGTTTTAATGAAAAACGATATGCAGAAACGACCTCTATTGGGCTTGACGCTCGCTGAATTGCAGAATGTGGTGAAGAATTTGGGAATGCCCGGTTTCTCTGCCAAGCAGATAGCTTCCTGGCTGTATGACAAGAAGGTGGCTTCTATAGACGAAATGAGCAATCTTTCGTTGAAGCATCGGGAATTGCTGAAAGAAATCTATGAGGTAGGTGCCGAAGCGCCGGTAGATGCCATGCGCTCTGTAGACGGTACGGTGAAATACTTATACCGGGCAGGCGAGGGACATTTCGTGGAAGCTGTCTATATACCCGACGAAGACCGGGCTACGCTTTGTGTCTCCTCTCAGGTGGGCTGTAAGATGAACTGCAAATTCTGTATGACCGGCAAGCAGGGCTTTACCGCCAATCTGACATCCAACCAGATTATCAACCAAATCAGTTCGTTGCCCGAAAGGGACAAGCTGACCAATGTGGTAATGATGGGCATGGGCGAACCACTTGATAATCTGGACGAGGTATTGAAAGCGCTGGAAATAATGACCGCCTCTTATGGATATGCGTGGAGTCCCAAGCGTGTCACCCTTTCTTCAGTGGGATTGAAGAAGGGCTTGCAGCGTTTTATTGGGGAATCGGACTGCCATCTGGCTATCAGCCTTCATTCGCCGATACCTTTGCAACGTCGCGAGCTGATGCCGGCAGAGAAGGCCTTCTCCATCACGGAGATTGTTGAATTGTTAAGAAACTATGATTTTAGCAAACAGCGCAGACTATCTTTTGAATATATTGTTTTCAAAGGAGTGAATGACTCGTTACCGTATGCAAAGGAACTTCTGAAGTTGCTACGTGGGCTGGACTGCCGGATTAACCTGATTCGTTTTCATGCCATACCTGGAGTGAATCTTGAAGGGGCTGATATGGAAACCATGACTGCGTTCCGTGATTATCTGACTTCGCACGGTCTGTTTACCACTATACGGTCATCGCGTGGAGAGGATATATTTGCTGCTTGTGGCATGTTGTCCACTGCCAAGCAGGAGGAGAATAAAGAAGAATTAATATAAATCCTCAAATCCGCAACTAAGCTCTTCAGCGTCCTTCTTGC